>JAJPKI010000186.1 GCA_021323835.1 Verrucomicrobiota bacterium
CCCATGCCCCAGAGGCCGTGCATGATTTTGTAGGCCTGCATCGGATAGGTTTTCTTGATGCTGACGAACACGAGGTTGTGAAACACGCCTTCCGCCGGCAATGCGATGTCCACGATTTCCGGAAAATTCATTTTGAAAATCGGCAGGAACAATTTCACGCTCGCGCCGCCGATGTAAAAATCTTCCATCGGCGGAATGCCGACAATCGTCGCCGGATAAACCGCGTCTTTGCGATGCGTGATGGCCGTGATGTGAAACACCGGATACGGCTCGGGCAACGTGTAATAGCCGGTGTGATCGCCGAACGGACCTTCGTCGCGCAACGGCTCGGTCGGGTCAACGTAACCTTCGATGACAAAATCGGAATTCGCCGGAACTTCCAAATCGTTCGTCTCGCATTTGACGAGTTCGACGGATTTTTTGCGGAGATAGCCAGCGAGCAGAAATTCGTCCAGTCCGTCCGGCAACGGCGCAGTGGCGGCGAAGGGAAACATCGGGTCGCCGCCGATGAAAATGCTGACGGGCATTCGCGTGCCGGTTTCGTAATAACGTCGTCCGTGTCGCGCGCCGACCTTTTGCAACTGCCAGTGCATGCCGGTGGTTTTGTCGTCGTAAATCTGGATGCGATACATGCCGACGTTGCGTTCGCCGGTGTCGGGGTCACGCGTCACGACACATGGCAGCGTGATAAATCGTCCGCCGTCGAGCGGCCAGCATTTGAGGATGGGCAAATCAAGCAAAGTCGAGGGTCGAGGGTCGAAGGTCGAAGGATTTTTCACGTCGGGAGCCTTTGGCCAACTTTCGACTCTCGTCTTTCGACTCTCGTCAAAACGGCGAATCACTTCCTTGCACGAACCGCCCTTTACGGACTTCGGTTTTGCGTGGCGCAATTCAAAAGCCTGACCGAGCAGTTTTATCATTTCCTTAAAACTCGTCGGTGGCTTGGCTTTCATCAGCGAGCCGAGTTCGTTCGCCACGTCCTCGACGGAATTTGCGCCCATGCTCATGGCCATGCGTTTGTGCGAGCCAAGCGTGTTGATGGCGACGGGGAACGGGGAGACCACACCGTTCACGGTGGGTTGCTCGAACAGCAGCGCCTTGCCGCCGGCGGGCGATTTCATTTCGCGGTCGGCAATTTCGGTGATTTCGAGTTCGGTGGCGACGGGCTGGGAAATGCGTTTGAGTTCGCCCGCCCGGTCGAGGGCGTTGACAAAATCGCGGAAGGAATCAAAAGCCATGCGCGCGAGGCTAGCAGAATTACCGCATGGCGCAATGACCAGCTATTTCGTCAAGGACTCCGAACCAGCGAGTAATAAGTGATAGGAAGTGTCTGGCCGCTTATTGTCCGGGTTCCTTCCAACGTGACCAGGTCAATTCCAAAATTGGGATTTTGGGGCGGCTGCGAAGAGGCCATTCCAAAGAAATAGGTGCTTGTTTCCTGGGCTGCACCGGCTGAAAGGCTGACTGGCGGATTAAAATTAAAAGTCACGTTTCCGTTGGAGGTATTTGCCGAGGCCGGACCGACGGTGCCGAGGCCGCCGCTGGTCACGACCCACACCTGGTTTCCGTTGATAGTAGAAATCGGCGTAAACCGAAAACTTATTGAACTTATGGAGACGTTGTCAGCACCGGTCAGGTTTTTTAAAACCAGTCGATATTCATAGCCGAAAATACCTGTTTGTGAGGCCGGAGGTTGTCCCTGAAACGTGCGCGATTGCATGATGGCGGTCAATCCTTGTCCAGTGGAACCGCCACCCGTCCATAAATTTGTAACCGTATCATTGACGACAATGGTGCCATTTGTGTTGAACCAGTAATTATATGCCGGCGCGTTGACGCTGGCGATGGGCAATTGGGCGCAGCCGACGATGACGAGAAGTCCAAGCGCAGCAAATAAAATCGAAATCGAGCGTAAATGTGTTTGCATGGATTAAGTTGTCATTTTTATTTGTTACCGGCCCCAAATAAAACAAGCTTGGGCAAGACGGCATGACTATGAAGCTGTCCTGTTCAACGTCAAGCTGATTTTGGCCAACTTATTTCGGCAACAGGTCGGCAACCATCGCGCGCTCTTCTTTCAATTCATTTTCCGTCGCGGCGATTTTTGCCTTGCTGAATTCGTTGAGCGGAACGTTCTGCACGATTTCCCATTTCGAACCGGTGCTGCGAATCGGGTAACTGAAAATCAAACCTTTCTGGATGCCGTAATCGCCGGGCGAACAAACTGCGACGCTGAACCAATCGCCGGCTTTCGTTTGCGTGGTGAGATTACGAACGGTATCAACAACCGCATTCGCCGCGCTCGCCGCGCTGGAGAGTCCGCGCGCTTTGATAATCGCAGCGCCGCGTTGTTGAATCGTCGTGATGAATTCGCCTTTGAGCCACGCTTCGTCTTTGATGACGCTGGAGACCGGCTGGCCGGAAATTTTTGCGTTGAAGAAATCGGGATACATTGTCGCGCTGTGATTTCCCCAAATCGCGAGATTACTGACGGCAGTGATGTCCGTGTTCGCTTTTTTGGCGAGCTGCGTCACAGAGCGATTCTGGTCGAGTATCGTCATCGCGAAGAAGCGGTCGGACGGAACGCCTTTGGCGTTGTTCATTGCGATGAGCGAATTCGTGTTGCACGGATTGCCGACAACGAGCGTGCGCACATCGCTCGCGGCATTTTTAGCGATGGCCTGACCTTGGCCTGTGAAAATTTTTCCGTTAATGCCGAGCAAATCTTTACGCTCCATGCCTTGCTTGCGCGGAACGGCGCCGACGAGCAACGCCCAATTCACGCCGCGAAAGCCTTCATCGAGGCTCGACGTCGGCACAATTCCTTTGAGCAACGGAAATGCGCAGTCGTCAAGTTCCATCACCACGCCACCGAGCGCGGCCATGGCTTTTTCATCGGGAATCTCGATGAGATGCAGGATGACCGGTTGTTCCGGCCCGAACATCGCGCCGCTGGCAATGCGAAAAAGAAGTGAATATCCAATTTGTCCGGCCGCGCCGGTGATGGCCACGCGAATGGGTGCTTTGCTCATAATAAATTGAATGCGGAGTATAAATGCCACATGGTAATTCACAAGCGCGGAACATTTCCGTCATAAGATAAAGGATTTTTTAATTTCAATCATTAGCCGAAGCGAATTGTCTTGAAATTTTTTTTGTTCAGCGTAAAACAGACGCGTTCTTTGAAATGGCAAAAGAAATTTTGCCACCGATGCAGTCGAATGTCAGGGAATCCGGTGAAAATCCGGAGCGGTTGCGCCACTGTAACGGCTACAAATTCCAAAGCCACCGGCAACGGGAAGGCGGAATGAGGTTTGAAGCCGAAGTCAGGATACCGGTTTGATTGCGCTCGTCGTCGGGGAAACCCGGCAACTTCTCCGCAAAGAGAAGGATGAGGCCAGCCAATCGAACCGTTTTCGTTTGGATTCGTAAATGCCTTCATTTCTCGTTTTGTGGAAGTGAAGGTTTTTTATTTTTAAATCTTCAATTCTACTCTGGTCTCTCAACTAAAACCGTTCGCGTGAAATTTTTTTGCGCGACAAATTGAAAGATCAGCACATGAAAAAAATTCGTTCGCTGGCGATTACCGGCGCGTTTACCGTCGTCATTGCCGCCCACGCGCAATTCGCCACGTCAGTTATCGGCTACAATTCCGGCACAGGCTTCGCCGCCGGTTTTACCAATGCCTCCGCCGCGCTCGGCGCGCCGGCCGCCGGCGCTTCCATCACGCCATTCGCGCCGCCATTTTCCAAATCGCAACTCGTTTCCATCGGCACGAACGGTTCGATTACGCTGCAATTCAATCCGCCCATCATCCGCAATCCATCGAATCCTTTCGGCGTGGATTTCCAGATTTTCGGCAACACATTTTTTGCCATCACGAACGGAAATTTTTCCGGCGGCGGTATCACGTCCGGCGCGCTCGGCGGCAACAACCCGACCGCAACGCGCGTTGAAGTGAGCGCCGACGGAACAAATTGGTTCACGCTCAACACAAATCTTGCGCCGGTTGCGGACGGACTTTTTCCGACCGACGGCATCGGCGACCCGCGATTGCCGGTAAATCCCGCGCTGACGACGAATAATTTTGGCGGACAAAATCTGTCCGGCATCCGCACGCTTTACAACGGTTCGGCGGGCGGCAGCGGTTACTCGCTCGATTGGGTCCGGGACACGAATGGAAATTATGTTGACCTGCCGATTGCGCGTTTCGTGCGGGTGAACGTGCTGGCCAACAAATCTGAAATTGACGCCGTCGCCGCCACGCGTGGCACGCAAAATGTCATCGCCGACGATTTTGTGAACAACCCGCTGCAAAACGGCTGGAAAATTTTCGGCGACACGAATCTTTTCGCGTGGAACCCGACGAATCAAAACGTGGAAGTCACCTGGGATTCCACGCAACCCAACAGCTATTTTTATAAACCGCTCGGAACAATCCTTGCGCGGGACGACGCGTTCAGTGTTTCGTTTGATTTGCAATTGCATGACGCAGTTGCCTTCAACGGCGGAATGGAACTCGCCGTGGGTTTGCTGAAATTTTCCGACGCGACGAACGTGAATTTCTCGCGCGGCGGCGGCAATTCGCCGAATCTTTTTGAACTCGATTATTTTCCCGACACCGGCTTCGGCGATTCGATTGATGCCACGCTCAAAGACCCGCAATCGGGCTTCAACGGATTTTATTTTGCCTATGACGACCAGATGCTCCAACCGGGCGTGACTTATCAAGTCGTTTTGAATCATGCCGCGAACACCAGCATCATCACCGGAACGCTGCTCAACAACGGCATCGTTTTTACTTCGCTGACAAACGTGTTTGACGGCGCGCCAACGAATTTTTTCCTCGATACCCTATCCATCAGCAGTTTCACCGGCGACGGTTTTGGCGACGACATTCTCGCGCACGGCACGGTGAAAAATTTCGTCGTCAGCTTCCCTGCGCCGCCCGTGCCGCTCGTTGCCGCCGGATTCACCAACGGCGTCTGGCAGGCGAAAGTTAACACCCGCACCAATTGGACTTACACACTGCAAAGCTCCACCGATTTGCAAAATTGGACGGACATTTCTTCCGCCGCCGGCAATGGAACGAACCTATTTTTGCAGGACACAAATCCATCGGCGGCGAATGCCTTTTATCGCGTGAAAGCCGACCGGCCATGACGCTCAATCAAAATTTATGCCCGCTCTGCGGCGGCGCGAACGAATGTCAGCTTTGTTCGCCCGCCGCTTACAAAGGCAAGTGCTGGTGCACGCAAATCGAAATTCCGGACGCATTGCTTGCGCGCGTGCCGGATGATTTACGGAACAAATCCTGCATTTGCCAAAATTGCACGGCAGAATTTCATCGCGCAAAAAATTCGTCCGCACGGCAAAAGATTTTGCCCGGCGATTTTTATTTTGACGGCGGCATGATGGTTTTCACTGGCGCATATCATTTACGACGCGGTTATTGTTGCGGCAGCGGTTGCCGACATTGTCCGTATCCGAAAAAATTATTGTCCACGCTCGCATGAATCGCACGCCACAACGCATCGTTTGCCTTTCCGCCGAAGCTGCCGACTGGTTCCAGCGCATCGGCGCGTGGGAGCGTGTGGTTGGCGTCACGGCATTTTTTTTGCCGCCGCCAGCCACACCGCCCAAACCGCGCGTCAGCGGATTCAGTTCCGCGAATCTCGAACAAATCGAAAAACTAAATCCCAATTTAATCATCACTTTTTCGGATGTGCAGGCGAAACTCGCCGCGCAATTGATGCAACGCGGATATCCCGTGCTCGCAACAAATCAACGCACGCTTGCAGAAACTGAAATGACGCTGGCCATGCTCGCGCGCATCGTGGATTGCGAACGCGCCGGAGAAAAATTGCTGGCTGAATTTCGCGAGCGGCTTCTGCCGGTGAAAAATGTGGCGCGTCATCCGCGAATTTATTTTGAAGAATGGAACGACCCGCTGATTTCTGGCATTTGTTGGGTGAGCGAGTTGATGGAACGCGCCGGCGGTGAGGATATTTTTTCCGAATTACGAAAAAAACGTGCCGCGATGAATCGCGTCGTTACGCCGGAACAAATTCTCGAAGCAAATCCCGAAATTATTTTCGCGTCGTGGTGCGGCAAGCCGATGAATGTCGGCGAAATCGCCACGCGTTCGGGCTGGAATCATTTGTCCGCCGTTCAGGAAAATCGAATTTACGAAATTTCTGGCGAAGACATCCTTCAACCCGGCTTTCGTTTGATTTACGGTTACGAGAAAATCAAACATCATTTGCAAATCGCCTCATGCGCCGCGCTTTCACATTAATCGAATTGCTGGTGGTCATCGCCATCATCGCCATTTTGGCGGCGATGCTCTTGCCCGTTTTGGCCAAAGGCAAATTCTCCGCGCAACGCGCCGCGTGCGAGAGTAATTTGCGCCAGCTTGGCCTTGCGACGGAAATTTATCTTGGTGATAACGCCGGAATTTTTTTCCGCCGCTGCGACGCGCCGAGCGCCGCCGGCCAGCAATGGTGGTTCGGCTGGCTGCAAGGCACGTCCGTGCCCGAAGGCCAGCGCGCCTTTGATTTGTCCAGCGGCGTGTTGTTTCGCTACTTGAACGGCAGCGACGTGCGGCTGTGTCCGTCGCCGTTCTGGAATTCGCCGCAATTCAAACTCAAAGGCACAAACGTCATTTTTAGTTACGGATGCAATTCATTTCTTTTCGCCGGCCCGACGCAGCCGCCAATAAATGCCAATAAAATTTCTCATCCGTCGGACATTGCGCTCTACTCCGACGCCGCGCAGGTGAATATTTTTCAAGCGCCCGCCTCGCCAACGCATCCGATGTTCGAAGAATTTTATTACGAAGATTTGGAAACGAATTACGCCAATCCGAACAACACGCCAAACTGCCAATTCCGTCATTCGCAAAAAGCAAACGTGACTTTCGCCGACGGCCATGTGGCGATGGAAAAATCTGTCGCCGGTTCGTTCGACAAACGGTTGCCGAGTCAATTCATCGGCCAATTGCGCCCGGAGATTCTTTTAATTCAATAGCCGCGAAAGAACATAGAATTCGCAAAAGGCTTTTTTCTTTCCTGCTCTTTGCGTTCTTTTGCGGCAATTATTTTTTCTGCGTCTTCGCGCCTTTGCGTGAGAACAATTTCCAAATCAAAACAAACGCCGTTGCGAATTCCTGCGGCTTTTCCGAAATCCATTTCGTCACAAATTCCGGCGCAAACCAATCGCCTGTTTCAATTTCATCCGGATGCAGTTGAAACGGCCCGTCATTTTCGCAACGATAAACCCAAACAAATTCCGCGTCCGTTTCTTCGCACGCATCAATTTTGAACAATTTTTGCGGCGGTGATTTCACGACGAGTCCGATTTCCTCGCGCAATTCGCGCACGGCCGTTTCATCGTAAGTTTCGCCGGAATCCACGTGGCCGGAGCAGGACGAATCCCAAACGCCCGGCTGCCGGTCTTTGAGCATCGAACGCTTCTGCAAAAAGATTTCACCGCGCGAATTAAAAACCAGCACGTGCACCGCACGATGCAATAATCCTTGCGCATGAACCACGCTGCGCGGCTTGGCATCAATCACCTCGTCGCGCTCATTGACGACATCGAAAATGTCTTCAGGCATAAATTTCAGCTTTTTTGAGAAGCAACATTATACAATCCAGTAGTTGCACTTGGTTGAACTAAAACTTTGGATAAATTATTCACTTGAATAATTCCTTTTCGCACAAGTTCAATAAATGGATATGGCTTTTCGAGAACTCGGTAAGGACTTGGATTAACGTCAAGAGTAAGTCCCATCAAAGGCCAAAGCGTTGCAGCATACGAACTATGTTCTTCTTTCTCATTATGAGCAGGCAGGCTGGAACAAATAATTCCGCAAAGACGACCGCTGTCTGTAAAAATTGGTCCTCCGCTCATACCGCCATCAAATCGCGCATTTACTCTAAAACATGGAAACGTCAATCGAACTGAATCTCTGCGTTCAAAATGAATTTCTCGAATTTCTCCAACTGTTGTCGTGCCATCGGTGTTGACTTCGATATGTTTTACTCCTTTTTCATCTAGTCTGATGCGGCCAGTTGAACTGTGATGGCCAAAACCGACAATACGACTTCCAACTGCGGGTGGCATTAAATCAATGCCTACTAATGGAGAATTTTTTTCTGCACCAGCAGTATCGTTATACGGCATTGTATGAAAAACAGCTAAATCTGAATGTGGTGAAAGCCAAAAACGATCCATTTGCCAAATGGAATATTCTGGACCGGGATTTATGTGAGTTGCCCAAACTGTAAATTTCGCTTCGCCACCGTCGTGTCCAAAACGGTCTAAATAATCTGTCATTACATGACGCGCGGTAAGATAAAGATTTTTTGCAATTCTAACACATGAACCAGATACAAAAATTTCATCGTTCGACCCAAATGCTGCAAGCCTAGCAGTTACCTTTTCAATTGGAGAAAATGGCGATTCACTTTTGAACAAAGGCGTTTTTGAAAAATTAGATTGTTCGTGAATCGGAATTACATTCATTTTCAGTCAGAATTCTTGCCAAATCCACGAATTGTTCCAGACTTAATTTCTCCGCGCGCTCCTGCGGCGAGATTTTTAATTCCGCAAACGCATTCTGCAATTTTTCCAATTGCCAATTCGCTTTCAACAGTTTCAGCATCATCTTGCGCCGCTGCGAGAACGCGCGCTTGACGATTCTCACAAAATTCGCGCGCAAATTTTCCGGCAACAGCGGCTGCGCGCGCCGGTCCAAAATCACACACGCCGAATCCACGTCCGGCGACGGGAAAAAGCATTCCGGCGGAATTTTGAAAAACGTGCGCGGCGCAAAATCCAATTGCACGAGCAGCGTCAGGATGCCGTAATCGTCGTCGTCGGCCTGCGCCATCAATCGTTTTGCGACTTCACATTGCAGCGTGACGACGATTTTTTTTGGCGCGCGCGCGCCACACGCCAGTTCCACTAAAATCGGCGAGGCGACGGAATACGGCAAATTGGCGACGAGTTTCCAATCGCTCCAGTCGCGTTTTTCGTTTTGTAGAAATTTCAGCGCGTCGGCGTGGAGCAATTCAAATTTCCCCTCACCCGTCCTGCCGGACACCCTCTCCCCATCGGATGGGGAGAGGGGCGCGAATCTTTCCCGCAAAATTTCGAGGAGACGTAAATCTTTTTCAATCGCCAGAACTTCACCAGATTTTTGCAGAAGCAGTTCCGTAAGCGGTCCAAGTCCCGGCCCGATTTCCAAAACTTTGTCGGCTTTCGATAATTCAGCTGCCTCAACAATCCGCCGCAATTGATTTTGATCGTGCAGAAAATTCTGGCCGAGGGATTTGGTGAGTTGAATGTCTCGCGCGATCAAAACCTCGCGTATTTCCGACAGCTTCACTTCAAAACCTCCACGAGCGTCTTTACAGTCTTTGCCAATTGCGCCTTGGTGATGGTCAGCGGCGGCGAGAAGCTGATGACATTTCCATGTTCGCCTTCGGGCAACAAAATATATCCGCGCGCCAACATTTTTTTGATGATGTCAAAAGTTTCAGTTGTGGCAGGCGAGCCATCGTGCCGCTGCAATTCAATTCCAGCGAGCAAGCCGAGTCCGCGCGCGGCGATTTGAAATTTGTCATGCGGAATTTTTTGCAATTCACCGAGCAGAAATTTTCCAAGTTCGGCGGAAGATTGCGGTAATTTTAATTTTTCGATTTCAGTAATTTGCGCCAACGCCATTGCGCAGCCGACGGGATGGCCAAGAAACGTGCTGGTATGAATCGCTTCACCGCGCGACGCGGGCCAAGCAGCATCCATTAAGTCGGCGCGACCGACGCATGCGGACAGCGGAAATCCGCCGGTCAGCGCTTTGCCGAGACAAATCAAATCGGGCGTGACACCAAAATGTTCGCAGGCGAACCATTTTCCGGTGCGGCCAAAGCCGGTGTAAATTTCATCGAGAATTAGTAGCGCGCCGTTGTCGTCGCACAATTTTCGGAGCATCGGCAAAAATTCCGGCGGCGGAATGTTAATGCCGCCGCGCGTTTGCACCGGTTCGACCAGAACGGCGCCAACCCAGCCACGACGGAAGAAATTACGGATTTGAAATTCAGTCGTGGCGAGGTCGGAAGACTTTTTTGGGAAAGAGACAAAGTTGCCGAACTCGCGGAGTTGCGATTGAAAGGCGCTGCGGAAAAAATCGCGGTGCGTGACGTTGAGCGCGCCGTAGCCGAGTCCGTGATACGCGCCCGAAAATGCAACGACGCCATGTTTGCCGGTCGCGAGAATAGCGGTCTTGAGTGCGGCTTCGACGGCTTCGAAACCGGAATTGCAAAAAATAGTTTTCCCGGATTTTTTATTCCAGCGCTCGAAAGTAATCTCACTTAATTTTTGCGCCAGTTCAGCTTTGCGCGCGTGCGGATGCACATCGCCCATGGCGTGCAACAGTTTGGCCATTTGCTGTTGTCCCGCTTTAACGACGCGCGGATTGGCGTGTCCAGCCGCAGCAACGCCGAAAGCCGCAGTCAAATCTAAATACTTTTTCCCATCGGCGTCCCAGACAAAAACATCTTTCGCGCGCTCCCAAATAATTGGCCATGAGCCGTCGCTTTCAGAAAATAAGATGTTTCGCGATTCAAAATCGCGAAGTTGTTGCAAAATTTTTTGTGTTTTGCTCATTTCAAACGCCGCGCTGTTCCGGCGGCCAGATGATTTTGTGCTGCTGGATTTGAAAACGCACGGGCAAAGCGTCGGCGATGATTTTTTCGGCGAGCTCTTGCCGGGAAATTGGTTTTTGATTTGCTGGAACTTTTTTCAGCGATTTATGTTGCTGTTCCGGCGCCAGCGGATGAACCCACGAAAACAGCAGCGGACAAATTTTTGCCAAATTGAATTTCGCGATTTGTTCTTTCGCCCATTCGTAATCTTCCAACGCGCCGATGACAAATTTGATTTCGTCGGTGGATTTCAAAAATGGAACGTTTTCAAAACGATTTTTCTCAACTTCACCGCTCGAAGGACATTTCAAATCCATGATGCGGCGAACGCGCGGGTCAATTTGCGAAATATCATGCGCGCCGCTGGTTTCGATTAAAACCGTGAAACCGGCGTCGCAAAGCGATTTCATCAGCGGCAGGGAATTTTTTTGGAGCAACGGTTCGCCGCCCGTTAGTTCCACTAACGGGAGTTTTAAATTTTGAGTTGTGAATTTTGAGTTGGAAAATGGCGCGGCCAGTTTTTTTACCTCGACCAGAACATTTTCGAGTATCCATTTTTTCCCTTCGGTGAAGGCGTAGGCAGTGTCGCAATACGAGCAGCGCAAATCGCAGGCGGTGAGCCGGATGAAAATGCATGGCAAGCCGGCGAAGGTGCTTTCGCCTTGCAGGCTCAAATAAATTTCGTTGACGACGAGCGTTTCGGACACGGGCATAGTTTAGCGCGGCAAATCCAATTGTCAGCGTTGCTTTTGTGCGCTTGGACTTTTGATGGAATTGAAATTATCTTATAGCGGAAGTTTTCCCATGAAGTGCTTGCTGAAAACTATTTTGATTTCGGTCGTTGTCGGGGTGGCCACGGCACGAGCGTCGAGCCTTGATAATCTCGATACTATCGGCGTGACACTCTTGCGCGCGACAACGACGAATTTAAATGGCGCAGGTGTGCGCGTCGGGCAGGCAGAAGGGGATGATGCCGGCACGCCGCCGGGCGTCAACACCTGGGAAGTGCGTCCCAACTCCATCGGACAACCGACAAATTTATTTACATGGATTAAAGGCAGTTCGCCATATTTGCTTCCGCCGGGCACGGCGAATACTTACACCAATTCACTCGGGCTCGAATCAGGCCACGCGGAATTTGTCGCGGACAATTTTTACGGCATCACCAACGGCGTCGCCACCAACGTCGCGCACGTGGACAATTACGAAGCGAACACATTCATTGAATACTACGTCGGATTTTCCGGCGTCGCGCACGCAATTCCTGAACGCGTCGTCAATCAAAGTTTTACGTTTGGCGTTTACGACACGAATGTTGACCAAACGTTTGACAATTACGCGGCGCAAAACAATGTGCTGTTTATTTCCGGCGCCGGCTTTGACGGTCAGCCAGTCTATTCACCGGCAACTTGCTACAATGGCATCGGCGTTGGTTCAACGGCATTTAATTCTCCGCCCGGACCGACTTCCGACGGACGCAGCAAGCCGGACATTATCGCGAGCGAAGCAGCCGAGACGAGTTACACTGCGCCGCAAGTTGCCGGCGCAGCGGCGATTTTATTGCAGGCGGGGACTCGCGGCGACGGCGGTAGCGACACGAATTCCGCCACCGACATTCGCACGGTCAAAGCGTTGTTGCTCAATGGCGCCGTCAAGCCATCGAATTGGACGAATTCGCCATCGCAACCGCTGCATTTCCGTTACGGCGCGGGGATGCTGAACATTTTCAATTCCTACAAACAACTTAGCGGCGGCAAGCGAACGAATTTTGTTTTCGCCACCGTTTTCACCAATGCAGCTCATCCGCCAATTGTTGTGACAAATTCCATTTCCACTTTAAGCGCATGGAATTTTACCAACATTACCAGCGGCGCGACAAACGACGGCGTGAACCATTATTTTTTCAACGTCACCAATTCATCAAGCAGCGCGGCGTTCACCGCGGCAATTACTTTGGTTTGGAACCGTCAGCAAAATCAAAGCGCCATTAATAACCTGAATTTATTTTTATACAATTGCGCCAACAGTAATCTTGTCATTTGCAGCACGAGTCTCGTGGACAACGTCGAACACATTTTCATCACGCAAGTTCCGTCGGGCCGATACGATTTGCAGGTTTGGAAAGCCGGCGGCGGTGGAATAATCAGCGCCTCGGAAACTTACGCGCTTGCGTGGAATTTTTCTTCGGAAACGTTGAGCGCGACAAAATCGGGAACCAATTTGAATTTAACCTGGCCCGCTTATCCGGCGGGATTTGCCGTGGCGGCGGCGGCGAATCTAACATCGCCAAATTGGCAGACCAATAATTTGCCGGTGCCGGTTTTAACCAACGGCCAAAATTTGATTTCCGTTCCAATGACCAATGCTGTTCAATTTTTTCGGCTGCAAACGCCAAACTTTTAGGCAATGCCGAGCGCAAAATGTTTTTCGACGCGGCCGATTTTGTAACTGTTCGCGATTGCCTTCGTGACAAATTTTTTCGCAATCTGAACCGCCGCCGGCAAACTTTTTCCTTTCGCCAGTTCCGCACAAATCGCAGCCGAATAAACGCAGCCGGTTCCGTGAGTGCGAACGCCTTTCACGAACGGCGCGGACAAAAGCAATTCAGTTTTGCCGTCAAAAAAAATATCCACAGCTTCTGAAACGCCGCGCAAATGGCCGCCTTTGACCAGCGCGGCGCAACCGAATTGCAAATGAATTTTTTTTGCGGCGGCGCGCATTTCTTCAATCGAAGAAATTTTTTGGCCGCTCAAAATTTCCGCTTCAGATAAATTCGGCGTAACCAGCATTGCCAGCGGCAACAATTTTTCTTTCAAAATTTTCAGCGCCTGCGGTTCCAGCAATTTTCTGCCGCTGGTGGAAACCAAAACCGGGTCAACGACCAAAGAAAATTTTTGGTGGGGCGAAAGTCTCTCGAGCCCTGACTTTTTGTTTTTTATTTTGGGCTCGACGGAGGCTCGCCCCACTGACGAGAAAAATTCCGCGACGACCAAAACATTCTCCGCCGAATAAAGCATTCCGGTTTTTACGGCGCGCGGATTGAGTTCTTCAAAAACCGCTTCGATTTGTTGCCGCAACATTTTTGGCGAACACGGTTCAATTGCCAAAACGCGGGTTGGGTTTTGCGCGGTCAAACAGGCAATCGCGCTCGTGCCATGAACGCCGAGCGCGGCGAATGTTTTCAAATCGGCCTGAATGCCCGCGCCGCCGCCGCTGTCCGAGCCGGCGATGGTCAATGCAACGGGCAATTGTTCGAGTTTGGTCATTTGAAAGCAGAAAAAATAACGCAAAGACACAGCGAAGCAAAGCCGCGAAGATTTTTAATTTTAATCCGCGAAATCTGCGGTTAGATTTGCCGCGTGGACAAAAACAAAATCGCGGAAATTCTGGTCGAGATTGGAATTTTGCTGGAGCTGAAAGGCGAAAATCCATTCAAGACGCGCGCTTATTCGAATGCCGCGCGCATTTTGGAAAATTTGGACGAGCCGCTGGAAAAAATCATCAAAGAAGAACGGCTCGGCGAAATCAAAGGCATCGGCGAAGCGCTGGAACAAAAAATCACGGAATTATTTGAGACAGGAAAATTAAAATACTTTCAAGATTTAAAAGCGTCGGTTCCGCCGGGTTTGGTTGAAATGCTGGAAATTCCCGGCGTCGGGCCGAAAAAAATCAAGACGTTGCACGATAAATTGGGAATTCAAAACATCGAGCAATTGGAAGCGGCGTGCAAATCTGGAAAAGTCGCGGAACTCGACGGCTTCGGCGAAAAAACGGCGACGAATATTTGCGAAGGCATCGAGCGTCGCCGCACTTACGCGAGCAAACATTTGTTGAGCGATGCGTTGCGCGCGGCGGAACCGGTTTTGGATTGTTTGCGCGAACACGATGCGGTGATTCGTTGCAGCAGCGCGGGCAGTTTGCGCCGCAACAAGGAAATCATCGGCGACATTGATTTGCTGGCGTCGTCGAAAAAACCCGACGCCGTGATTGAATTTTTTGTTTCGCAGCCGAGCGTCATCAAAATCACGGCGAAAGGCCCGACGAAGGCGAGCGTGATTTTGGAAGGCGGCATCCAATGCGATTTGCGCGTGGTGAGCGACGCGGAATTTCCCTTCGCGCTGGCGTATTTCACCGGCAGCAAAGAGCACAACATTGTGATGCGGCAGCGGGCGATTGCGCGCGGCTTGCGGCTCAACGAATACGGTTTGTTCAAATCGAAGGAGGAAACGCGCGACCCGAAATTGCTCGTGCCTTGCAAAACCGAGGAAGAAATTTTTCAGAAATTGGATTTGCCTTACATCGAGCCGGAATTGCGCGAGGACTTGGGCGAATTTGCGGCGGCGGAAAAAAATCATCTGCCGAAGCTCATCGAATGGACGCAATTGCGCGGCTCGCTGCACAATCATTCGACGTGGAGCGACGGGCACAATCGCCTCGAAGAAATTGCGGAGCACATGGATAATTTGGGGTTGGCGTATTGGGCAATTACCGACCATTCGAAAGCTTCGTTCCAGGCAAACGGTTTGGATGAAAAGCGATTGCGCGAACAACTTTTCGAAATCAAAAAAATCAACGAGAAGTTTGCGAAGCAAGGCAGCGAATTTCGACTGCTGACGGGAATTGAAGTGGACATCGTGAAAAACGGTTTGGATTTGCCGGACGAAATTTTGTCGGAATTGGACGTTGTCATCGCGAGTTTGCACGTTCCGAGCAGCGACGAAAAAGAAAACACAAAGCGGCTGATTCGCGCGGCAGAAAATAAATACGTTCACATTATTGCGCACATGACTGGACGATTGTTGCTCGAACGCGAGCCGTATCCGGTTGACGTGCGCGCGGTGATTGACGCTTGCGCAAAAACCGGAACGTGGCTGGAACTCAATTGTAATCCGTATCGTTTTGATTTGGATTGGCGTCATTGGCCGTATGCAAAATCGAAAGGCGTCAAATGCGTCATCAATCCCGACGCACACCGAAATGAGAACGCCGGATTTTTGCGACTTGGCGCGGGCATTGCGCGCAAGGGCTGGCTGGAACAATTGGATGTCATTAACACTCTTAATTTGAAGTCCTTAACGAAGGAATTATCGAAGAAGCGGCGGAAATCGTAACATAAATTTGTTTTGACCAAAAGTTTGCACTTTTGTTATTTTGAGAAACGTCCATCGGTTGAGGCATTTATTTTTGAATGCGAAGAGGGCTGATGAAGTCTATTAGTAAATCCGGTATGAAAAAAATCTTTGCGTCTCTCGGGCTGGCAGCTGCCGGAACGGCCAGCCTTCATGCTTCATTGTTGGATTTAAATTCTGATTCAAAAAACTGGACGATTAGCGGGACATTGCGCGGATTTTACGACGATAATTATTTGACGGCTTCAAAAAAGGAAGGCAGCACGGGCTTTGAATTCAATCCGACTTTCAGTTTACATCTGCCGTTGCAACAGACGGAGTTGGGAATTCGATATACTTACGGTTTGTATTACTACGAAAAGCGGGAAGAAAAGCATCAAAACCCGATTGACCAGACGCATCAATTTGATTTGTGGATTGACCATGCATTTAATTCGCGCTGGGATTTGCGGCTTTCCGACACGGCGAGCGTAACGCAAGACCCCTCGCTGACAACGGGACCGACTTTGTCGGCAGCAGCGACAGCGCAGCGTGTTTCAGGAAACAATTTGCAGAACACCGCGAATTTAAATTTGCACACGATTTGGACGCCGGAATTTTCTACCGCATTGAGTTACGTAAATACCTATGTGCGTTACGACAATCGTGGTGCGGCGGTGACCAACACTGTTCCGCCGGTTGTCACTGCCAGTTTTGCCGGTTTGCTGGACCGCGTGGAACAAAATTTTGGGCTGGAAGGCGATTGGCAATTTACGCGCAAAACGACTGGCTCGGTCGGTTACCAATTCAATTTGGTCAATTTTACGGGAAATGAAGTCACGGAATTTGTTATTACCGATACCAATACTCTCGCCGGACATTTTACCCACAGCAGCGACCGCGACAATTATTCGCATATCGGTTATGTAGGACTGCAACATTCATTTTTAGAAAATCTACAGGGCAGTGTTCAAGCCGGCGTGCAATACACAACTTATTACAATGACCCGACAGCCGGCAATTCATTGGGGCCGTATGGAAATGCGAATTTGGTTTATACTTATGCTCCGGGAAGTTATGCGCAAATCGGTTTCAGCCAATCACGGAATGCCACCGACCAACTTGGGCAGGACAGCAAAGGCCGCATCACTCAAGACGAAGAAAGTTCCGTGGTTTTTGTGTCCATCAATCATCCGTTGACACCGCGCATGATGGCTACGCTGGCGGGACATTATCAATTTTCAGTTTATAACGGTGGAGAAAATAACAACGGTTCGTCCCAAATGTATAATTTAAGCGCGAACGTGGCTTATAATTTTAACCGTCATTTTTCTTCCGAAGTCGGCTATAATTTCGATTGCTACACGTCGCCTGCGGGTGGAAATTACACGCGCAATCGCGTTTATTTGGGCTTCACGGCGTCTTACTGAAAACCGTCCTTGAAACGCGGGGATTTGTAAGCCACAATAATTGAACGGTTGAGCGGGAGCAGGGTCATAACTACCCTGACTCCCATTTTTTCAATATGGAAACAGTAAAAAACTCGATGCCGCCGGTGCAGGAAAGCGCTTTGCATTTCCTCGATTACTGGCGCATCATCCGCATCCGCAAAACGGTCATTATTTCCGTCTTTTTGCTTATTTCCATCACGGCCACGATTGTTACGCTGGTTTTTTTGCCGCAATCCTATTCAAGCACGGCAACAATTGAAATTAATCCCGACAGCGGCGTCATTCCGATGAACACCATGCCGGC
>JAJPKI010000144.1 GCA_021323835.1 Verrucomicrobiota bacterium
CCCAAACAATTCGCAACCAACGCCCCGCGTCGAAGCGCCGCAACCGTCGCCAAGAGTTTATCAATCGCCGCCGCCGCAAACCGTGCAGCCGTCCCAACCGTCGCAAAATTCACCGCCCGACCGCGGACGCGGCAAAGACAAAAACGACCAGCCATAATTCCGTTCGGCGTTTTTGCTTTTGGAATTTCATCGTCGCTGGCAAGATTTCCGCGTGGGAATCTCCCTGCGCCAGTTCGAGCAAATGAAAGACCGCGTCAACGGCAAATCGCTTGCCGCGGCGAAGCGGAGCGCAGACGGGCCGCGGGAAATTTCACTCGTCGCTCGTCACTCATCACTCGTCACTTCAAAAATAATTTTGGGCATTGACCCGTCGTTGCGCGGAACCGGCTTTGGAATCATCCAAACCGGAAATTCATTTCCGCAAACACTCGCGCACGGAACGATTTCCTGTCCGAAAAATTGGGAACGTTCGCGTTGCCTCGCCAAAATTTCCGAAACGTTGCGCGCCGAAATAAAAAAATATTCGCCGACCGTTTGCGTCGTCGAAGGATTGTTTTATGTGCAGAATGTGAAAACCGCGCTCATCATGGGCGAAGCGCGCGGCGCGGCGATGGCAACGGTTGCCGAAAGCGGCATTGAAATTTTTGAAATCGCCACGCGCAAAGTGAAACAGGCCATCGTCGGTTACGGCGCGGCGCAAAAATCCGCCGTCGCCAAAATGGTGCAACGCATGTTGAATTTGCCCAAGCCGCCCGCGCCCGACGCCGCGGACGCGCTCGCGCTTGCGTTAACACATGCGCAGACAAATTCGCGCTATAATTTGAGCGCGGCAAAAAGAATTTGAAATGATCACTTTTCTCCACGGCAAATTGGTCGAAGCGATTCCCACGCAAGTCGTTGTGAACGTGAATGGCGTCGGCTACGAAATTTTAATTCCGCTGTCGTCGTTCGACAAATTGCCGCAGCCGGGCAATGAAGTGAAATTGCTCACGCAACTCATCGTTCGGGAAGACGCGCACATTCTTTACGGTTTTCCCAGCGCGGCGGAGCGCGATTTGTTCCGGCTGCTCATCAACAGCGTCAGCGGCATCGGCCCAAAAACGGCGCTCAACATTTTAAGCGGCATGAATGCAACGGCCTTTCGCGGCGCGGTCGCGAGCAGCGATGTGAAATCACTTTCGCAAATTTCCGGCGTCGGAAAAAAAACTGCGGAGCGCATCGTTGTCGAATTGCGCGACAAGATTGGCGCGGCGGGCGCGTGGGAAGCTGCCAGCGCGAAACATTCGATGAGTGCCGATGACCAAAAAATCAACGACGCCGTGCTCGCGCTCATGGCGCTAGGCTTCAAGCAGGTTGAAGCGCACGACACCGTTCGTTCCGCACAAGCGATGCTCGGCGCGAAGGCGACCGTCGAAGATTTAGTGCGCGCGTGTTTGAAAAAAAGCTGAACAATGCCTGAAACAAATCCGCAATCCGCAATCCGCAATCCGCAATCAGGCGTGGTCGTGCCGCATCCGCCGAAATGGCATCAGCGACTCGCAGCGCGATTAATTTATTTCACAGCTCACAGCATGGCTGCGACACTGCGATTCACGCTTGATGACAAGTCCGGTTATTTTTCCGACGTGCCGCAAGAAAAATTAATTTTCGCAATTTGGCACAATCGCCTTTCGCTCGCGCTCATTCTTTATCGCAAATACGTCGCGCGCCGCGACCGTGGAAGAAAATTGGTCGCGCTCGTCAGCGCGAGCCGCGATGGCGGATTGCTCGCGCGTATCCTTGAACTTTTCGGCGTCGAACCCGTGCGCGGCTCGTCGTCGCGACGCGGCGCGCAGGCGTTGCTCGAAATGGTTTCGTGGGGACAACGCGGCCACGATTTGGCCATCACGCCCGACGGCCCTCGCGGACCGCGTTACGAAGTCCAGGAGGGCGTGATTTCAACGGCGCAATTGACCGGATTGCCAATTGTGCCGGTTTCGTTTCGATTGAACTGGAAAATTCAATTGAACAGCTGGGACAAATTTCAGATTCCGCTGCCATTCTCGCGCTGTGAAATCACCGTCGGCAAAATCATGCGCGTGCCACGGGAATCCAGCGACGCCGAACGCGAGGAATTGCGGAAACAGTTGGAAGTAGAAATGTGCGCGATAACTCGTGATTAGCCACAAAAGAACGCAAGGAACTCAAAGAAAATAATTTTTTGTGCTCTTTGTGTTCTTTCGTGGCTATTATTTTTTAAATGATAGCGCGAGTCAGTTTGGAAATCGCATTGCGGAAGGAATTTGATTATTCGATTCCGCCTGCGCTCGCCGGAAAAATCGAAGTCGGCACACGCGTGCAAGTTCCATTTGGTGCGCGGAAAATTTTTGGAACCGTCACAGCCCTTGCCGAAGAATCCGCGCACACAAACCTTAAACCAATTTTCAAAATCATCGGCGCGCAAACTTTGGTGACGCCAAAAGTTCTACAGCTTGCCCGCTGGATTGGCGAATACTATTGCTGCGCGCCGGAAACCGCCTTGAAAAGCGTTTTGCCCGAAGCGATTCGCAAAGAAAAGGAAGGCTGGAAAAAACAATTGTTCGTGCGCGCTCGGGATTTCGCCGGCGAATTTCCGAAATTGCCGAAACGGCAGCAGGAAGTTTGGAACATTATCGAAGAGCGCCGCGAAATGCTGCTGACCGAATTACTTGAGCTTGCCGAAACGACCGCCGCGACCGTTCGCAAATTGGAAGACCTCGGCCTTGTCGAAATCGCTTCCGAAATTTCCGAGCGTGACCCGTATGCGCGAGAACATATTTTACCGACGCAATCCATCACGTTGAATTCCGCGCAAGCAAAGGCACTGGGTGAAATCATAAAAGCGATGGGTGTAGAAAATTCTTCCCGGACTTTTCTCCTGCACGGCGTCACCGGCAGCGGCAAAACGGAAATTTATTTGCAGGCGATTGCGCACGCGCTGGAGCATAACAAAGGCGCAATTGTTCTCGTGCCGGAGATTTCGCTCACGCCGCAAACTGTTGAACGGTTCAAAGCGCGATTCAGTTCAGGGAAATTACAAACCCTCGTCGCCGTGTTGCATTCGCATTTGAGCGCAGGCGAGCGGCACGACGAATGGCACAAAATCCGCCAGGGCCGCGCGCGCATCGTCATCGGCGCGCGTTCGGCGATTTTTGCGCCGGTCGAACCACTGGGACTCATCATCGTGGATGAGGAGCACGAAACGAGTTACAAACAGGAGGAAGCGCCGCGCTACCACGCGCGCGACGTCGCCATCATGCGTGGACAAATGGAAAATGCTGTCGTCGTGCTCGGCTCGGCCACGCCGTCGCTCGAAAGTTTTTACAATTCTAAAAAGGGAAAAAATGTGTTGCTCGAATTGCCCGAGCGCGTGGACGACCAAAAAATGCCACGCGTCCGCGTTGTTGATATGCGCCAAGCCGCTGCGAAAGAAAAAGGCGCGCCGATTTTTTCACCACAATTGAAAGAAGCAATTCATCAGCGAATTGAAAAAGGCGAACAGACGATTTTATTTCTCAATCGCCGCGGTTATTCCACATCGCTGCAATGCGAGAAATGCGGTTACGTCGCCAATTGCCCTAATTGCAGTATTTCGCTGACATATCATCGCATCGAACAAAAACTCGCATGCCACATTTGCGGATTCGTTGATAAAGTTCCGCAATTTTGTCCGAACAATAAATGCAAAAATCCGGCGATTCGATTTTCCGGCACGGGCACGCAGCGCGTCGAGGAAGCGCTTGCAAAAATTTTCCCGAACGCGCGCGTGCGACGAATGGATTCCGACACGATGCGCCGCAAGGATGATTACCGCAAAACTCTCGGCGAATTTCGCGCGGGCAAAATTGACATCCTCGTCGGCACGCAAATGATTGCGAAAGGTTTGCATTTTCCAAACGTCACGCTCGTCGGTATCATCCACGCCGATTCCGCGCTGCATCAGCCGGATTTTCGCGCGGGCGAGCGGACGTTTCAATTGCTCACGCAAGTCGCCGGTCGCGCCGGTCGCGGTGATGTTGAAGGCGAAGTTTTTGTGCAGGCGTTCGCGCCGTTTCATCCGGCGATTCAATACGCGCGCCGCCATGACTTCACTGGCTTTTACGAACAGGAAATTGAATTTCGCGAGCAGTTGAAATATCCACCGGCGAGCCGCGTTGCGTTGCTCACGCTCAAAGGTCGCAACGAAGAGAAAGTAAAATTTTCCGCCGAACATTTGAAACGCGAATTGGAAAAAGTTCTCGGCGAATTTAAAGATTTAATTCTCTCTGGTCCTGCAGCCGCGCCGCTCGCGCGCGCGGAACAATTTTACCGCTACCAAATCATGTTGCGCACGCGCGCGATGAGCAAATTGAGTCAAACGCTCGCGAAAATTGTTTCGAACATCGCATTGCCAGACGACGTGACTTTGTCCGTGGATATTGACCCGGTGAATTTGACTTGAAAATTATTCTTCGCCGTTTGTTTCCGGTTTTCGTTCCCAACGTCGCGGCGCACGCTCGGGCAAACTCGAATCCACCTTTGCATAATAAGTTTCTTCGCCAAAACGCGCGTCGGCCTCATGTTGCAATTTCAACGACGGCGTGACGCTGAAACGCTCGCTCGTGTCCATGAAAACTGTTCCGCCGCCGGGTTGCATGAAACAGAGCAGCAGCGGGCATTTGCCAGGATGCGCCGCGACGAGTTCGCTGACGGCGTTCAATTGCTCCGGCTTCAAATGCGCCGTGTGCAATCGCAAATGAACCTGTTTCGTGAATTTTTTCGGCGCGTCTTCGAGCGGCATCATTTCCTGTGGAAAAATTTTTGGGCGCTCGTCCCCTGTGTTCACTTCGCCGATGACGAGAACCGCTTTGTTCGGCTGCAACAAGCTGCGAAATTTTTCGTAATTCTCGTTCATGCACAAAATTTGAACCGAACCTTCCAAATCTTCGAGCGTCACCATCGAATACGGTTTGCCGGATTTTTTGGAGACGCCGTTTTGCACCGCTGCAATCAATCCACCGATGCGCGTCAGGCTTCGATTCGGCAATTCCGTAAGCTGCGCCGTGTTCGCCAGCGCATATTTTTTCAAAATCGGCGCGAACGGCGTGAGCGGATGGCCCGTCACATAAAATCCGAGCAATTCCTTTTCGTGCGCGAGCAATTCATGCTGCGGCCATTCGGACAATTGTCTTTCGTCGTCCGGTTTTGGCGCGGCTTTGTCTTCGAGCGCGCCGAACAACGAGCTTTGTCCTTTTTGTTTGTCGGACTGAATGCTCGCGGCGCGCGCCAACATGCGTTCGATTTGCGAAAACATCGTCGCGCGCGTCTGCCCAAACGCATCGCACGCGCCGGTTTTGATTAACGCTTCAAGCGTCTTTTTATTTACGGTTCGACCGTCAACGCGTTCGCATAATTCGGAAAGTGATTTGATTTTCCCGCCTTCGTTGCGAGCCTTCAAAATCGCTTCGACCGCGACTTCGCCGACATTTTTGATTGCTGCGAGACCAAAGCGAATCGCCTTTCCGTCACGCGCGGGCGCAAAATACATTTCGCTTTCGTTCACGTCCGGTTGCAGCACTTCGATTTCAAACTCGCGCGCTTCATCAATGTATTTGCTCAATTTTTCCGTGTCGCCCATGTCGTTCGTCATCATGGCGCAGAAAAATTCGACCGGATAATTCGCTTTCAGATACGCGGTTTGATACGCGACGATGGCGTAAGCCGCCGCGTGCGATTTGTTGAAGCCGTAACCGGCAAATTTTTCGAGCAAATCGAAAATCTGGTTCGCTTTCGCGGCTGGAATTTTATTTGTCGCGGCGCAACCTTTCACAAATTTTTCGCGTTGCGCCGCCATTTCCTCGACTTTTTTCTTGCCCATCGCGCGCCGCAAAATGTCCGCCGCGCCAAGCGTGAAACCGGCGAGCAATTGCGTGGCCTGCATGACCTGTTCCTGATAAATCAAAATGCCGTAAGTCTCTTTGGAAATCGGTTCGAGCAGCGGATGCTCGTATTTGATTTCGATTTCGCCGTGACGTCGCTTGATGAAATCAGGAATCAAATCCATCGGGCCGGGACGATACAGCGCGACGAGCGCGGTAATGTGTTCGATGGAACTAATTTGGAATTTACGGCACAAATCGCGCATGCCGCCAGATTCCAATTGGAACACCCCGAGCGTTTCCGCACGGTTCAGCAGGTCGTAAGTTTTTTTGTCGTCGAGCGGCAAATGGTCAATGTCCACGGAAATTCCCTGCGTGCGTTTGACCATTTCGCACGTGTTGCGGATGACGGTCAGCGTTTTCAGCCCAAGAAAATCCATTTTCAGCAAGCCGAGGTCGCCGACGGGATTCATCGAGTATTGCGTCACAAGCGCGCCGTCTTCGTCCTGCTTGAGCGGCAGCAAATTCACGAGCGGCTGGTCGCCGATGACGACGCCCGCGGCATGGACGCTCGCGTTGCGCGTGATGTCTTCGAGAATCAGTGCGGTGTCAATCAGCTCGCGTGTGACGTCTTCGTTTTCGTAAGCGGCTTTGAGTTCCGGCGATTGCTTGAGCGCTTTTTCGAGCGTCATTTTCAAATCGAACGGAATCATTTTTGCCAGCCGGTCGCCGTCGCCGTAGCCCAAGCCCATCACGCGCGCGACGTCGCGCACGACCGATTTCGCGCCCATCGTGCCGAACGTGATGATTTGCGCGACGGAATCTTTCCCGTATTTTTCGGAAACGTATTTAATGACGTCCGCGCGCCGGTCGTCGGCAAAATCAATGTCAATATCCGGCGGATTCACGCGCTCGGGATTCAAAAATCGTTCGAACAGCAATCCGTAACGAATTGGGTCAACGTTCGCGATTTCGAGCAAGTAAGTCACGAGCGAACCGGCGGCGCTTCCGCGCGCGACGCAGGAAATTCCTTTGCTGCGACCGTAACGAATGAAATCGCCGACGATCAAAAAATAAGAAATGAATCCGGTTTTTTCGATGACGCCGAGTTCCAATTGCAAGCGGTCGAGAATTGTTTTGAGCGCTTCTTTTTCGTTTGGATTTTTCGGGTCGAACGTCGGCAGTCGCGTCGGGTCGTCAATTTTCTCGATGACAAATTCTTTGCCTTCAGCTTTCGCGTGAATCGTGTAGCGGCGGAACAAACCTTCCGCGAGCCATTGGCGCAAATAACCTTCGCGCGTGAAATGTTCCGGCGGATGAAAAACCGGAAAATGCAATTTTCCGAACTCGATGGTCAGATTGCATTTCTCGGCGACTTCCAAAGTATTTTTGACGGCTTCCGGCGTTTCGGCGAAGCGCGCTTTCATTTCTTCCGCCGAGCGCAGATGAAATTGTTCCGGCGCATAACTCGCGCCCATGCGCTTGGGATTGCTCAACAAATCCTGCGTGCCGATGCAAACGAGACAATCGTGCGCGTGCGAATCACTTTTGTTGATGTAATGAACGTCGTTCGTCG
>JAJPKI010000074.1 GCA_021323835.1 Verrucomicrobiota bacterium
CAACGACGGCCGCGAATTGCGGAAATCCGACGGTCTCGGCGCGCCCAAAACATTCGTCGCGCCTTACGATAAACTCTCCCGCGAAAGTTTGCGCGAAACGGCAAAACAATTTTCCGTTATTTCGACCGGATGGTTTGAATTGCGTCGCCTGCCGCTGACATGGCTGCCAAATTACGCGCGCAAAAAGTTTTTTAACACGCCGCATTGGCAAATCAACGGCACGAAATTGCTGTCGCATCCGGGTTGTTTGCTTTCGTGCCATCGTCCCCGCGAAACGATGCTGCAAAATGTGAAAGAAACCGTTTTCAGCCGGCGCACGACCGTTCTCGTTACGCATTGGTGGGAATATTTTCCGAACGGCCAGCCGGATGAACAATTTATTTCCGTTCTTCATGAAGTTGCTGGCTGGCTCGCAAATGAGGCCGACGTGAAAGTGATTTCATTTGACGATATTGCGAACGGCAATTTTCAAATCAACTGATTATGCCATCGCTTTTATTGCGATTTTACCATTGATGACGCCGCCGAGCGGTGAAGTTTCGATTGAGATAATTTTGTTTATCGCGCCGGAATTTTCTGCTTTTGCTTCCACCGCATCTCGTGCCATCAATTTATAAATGTCAGGAATGGCGGAAACTTCGTCGGAAATATCTGTTTGGTTCGTCATCAGGGCGGCGTAACTGTGCTTGTCGCGCGGATGGTAGCCGTGCATCGCGCGAATCGGTCGCTCACCCATGTGACTGGGCACAATCAACGTGCCTTCGTTCACGAGAAAAATCAGTTCGCCGAAATAACGGTCGGAAAAATACGCGCGCAACGTTTTCAATTCGTGGTCGGGCACGACGCGGCCTTGCGGAATTTTTTTCAACGCTTCAGAAATGACGCGGCGCGCGGTGTCGTTGAAAAACCAAAACCGCGCCATCGTGGAATCGTAGACCACGGCATAGTCTTTTTTAAATTTGACCGGCAGCGCGTCAATCTTCGCGCGCAGGTCGAGGTATTCGTCACAGTTAGCCATACCGTGGTCGCTAAAAACGTAGAGCCGCACTTCGTCATAATGTTTTTGCGCCGTCGCCATTAATTTTTTGATGCGCGCTTCGTATTCGTGCAACTTCGGCGCGATTTGCAGGGATTGATTGCCGACGCGATGCAGCAAGCCGTCGAGTTCCGGCCAATAGACAAATGCAAAATCCAAAACCTCGCGCTCGATGTGCTCAAGCAAGTCGTTGAGATTTTCATCTTCACTGCGCGCGGGGTTGCTGACGTGATAAGGAATGTCGCGCATTTCGAGAAAATCAAAAATGTTCGGACCCCGATTCATTCCGCCGGGTTTGAGCGGACTTTTCTTTTCCGTGAAATCGAACAGCGAAATGTATTTGAACGGAATGTTGTATAAATCGAAGTAGCCGCGGAAATTTAATTTCGCTTTCACGAATTTAGAAAGCCAGCGGCGGAAAATTCTGCGGCTCGTCACGGCTTTCGGCAGCCAGCGCAACGGCCGTAACATTTTGAACGGCGAATGTTTCGGGTCGTAAACGAAATAAGACCAATTGCGATGCTCATCCGGCCAGTGACCGGACAAAATGGAAGGCACGCACGTGGAGCTGTAGCCGAAAACGGATTCGAGCCGTTTGCGCTGCGGCGCGACGTCGCGGACGAAATCGCCGTCCTTGATGATTTCCCAGCCGCACGCGTCAATGAAGACGAACAATGGTAAAACAGATTTCATAATTTCTCTTTCAAGCCGTGATCCTGCGTTCTTCAAATTCCGTTTCTGCAACCACAACTTCGAACAAATGTTTCATTTTCGTCAGTTCGAGCATTTGCAACACCGGCGGCTGCGGATGCAGCAGGCGCAACGAAACAATTTTGCCCGGCGTTTTTTCGTTCGCCGTGCGATACAGCGATAGCAACGCGCCGAGGCCACCGCCGTCCACAAATTCCGTTTGTGACAAATCCACTTCGATTTCTTTTAATTCGGAATCGAGGAATGGCGCGACCGCTTTGCGAAAGTCGCGCGCGTTCGCAAACGTGATTTCGTCCAGCCTGGCAATGTTTAGCGTCCCGTTTTGGCGTTGAATTTCCATGTTAGTTCAGGTTGAGGTTCGGTTTCGTCCAGTTCCGGCTCCGGCACAATCGTGAGTATCGGCGTTTTCGCTTTCGCCGCGCGCGCCGATGCGCCGTGCGGTTTGGCAAGCGAGCAGAGCAAAAATTCGTCCGGCACTTTGATGACGGAATTGTATTTCCAATTGATGAGCGTGTTGCCGAGTGCGATGGAATTTTCAATGTCCGTGTGCGCGCCGACAAAGGTTTCCGCGCCGATATGGCTGTCCACAATTTTTGCGCCCGGCTCGATAAAACTTTTTTCTTCGATGACGGCGTTCGGGCCGATAATCGCGCCGTCGCCGATGCGCACGTTGTCGCCGATAAAAACCGGCGCATGCAATTCAGCGGTCGGCGCGATTTTAGTGTGCAGCCCGATCCACACGCCAAGTTTCACAACGCGCCCGATGCGGTCAGGCGTAGCTGCGCGCGGCGCAAAATCGGCGAGCGCGGCAAACCAATTCGCGTAGCTCGTGAACAGCGGCAAATCCGGTTGCTGCGGCAAACGATCCATGAAAATCACGTCGCTCGGCGCGGCAAGCCAATTGGAATTGTCCGCTGCTCGAAATTTATTTCGCGCTTCTGCGACAGTGCGTTCGGAAATTTCATTTTGCACTTTCACGCGCAATCCCCAGCGTTCACCGCTGCCGACGTGCGCGGCAATTTCTTCAGAGCGGTCGTCCGAGAGAATTAAAATTTCCTTCGCGCCCATCGATGCGAGATGTTCGAGCCAGTAATCAACCAGCGTTTTGCCGAGAATTGGGACGACGGCCAGCGGCGCATTTTCTCCGAGCGCCGCGACGCTGTTGCGTTCCGCGGGACAAATCAAAAGAGATTTCATTTCAACACGCTCCATCGCCGGACAAGACCGCGGGCACAGTCTTGACCAGAATTTTGATGTCGGTGAGCAGACCTTGCTCTTCGATGTATTGCACATCGAGATTTACCTGCCCGGAAAAATCTATGTTCGCACGGCCGCTGATTTGCCAGAAGCACGTGATGCCCGGCTTGATGGCGAGACGGCGGCGGTCGGCGAGCGAATACAACGCCACTTCACGCGGCACCGGCGGGCGCGGGCCGACGAGTGACATGTCCCCTTTGAACACGTTGTAAAATTGCGGCAATTCGTCGAACGAAAATTTCCGCAGCCATTTGCCAACGCGTGTTAATCGCGGGTCGTCTTTGATTTTGAACGTGACGCCTTGCTTGTGATGATTTTGTTTCAGCAATTTTTCCAATTGCATTTCCGCGCCGATGCGCATCGAGCGGAATTTATACATTTTGAAATGCTTGCCGTGTTTGCCGACGCGGATTTGTTCGAAAATCACCGGCTTGCCATCTTCAAGGCGAATGCAAATGGCGATGAGCGCGAAGAGTGGGCTCAATGTGACGAGAAAAAATCCGCTCACGACGACATCGAAAATGCGTTTCACGGCGTCGCCGACAGCGAGCGCCCAAATCCATGATTGCGCTTCCCAGCGCGTGTGAGTTTTCAAAGTCCAACGACCAAATAACGTTTGCGCAGCCACCAGTCGTTGCATCAGCGGGTTTAACTGGAATTGGGAGTTTGTCATAATTAAAAATTAGACGCGATGCGTGGCTCGGGTTTTTCGAGCGCAATGTAGTGCAAAATTTCCACCATTTCGCGCAATTCAAATTCGCCCGGCTCGCCGCGCAATGTGATGTCGGCATAAGCCATTTGCGGCGCGACGTAGTGTTCGTGCATCGGCACAACGTCGTTGATGAATTGCTCTCGGATTGAATCCGGCGTCCGTCCGCGTCCAGTCACGTCGCGGACAAGACGCCGTTTCATCCGGATTTGTTCCGGACAATCGAGAAAAATTTTCAACGAAAACCAACTGCGCAATTTCGGCTGTTGCAACAGCCACAATCCTTCGACGAGCACGAGCGGCGCGGGTTGAAAAATTTTGACCATCGGCAGCCGAGTGTGCGTCGTGAAATCGTATTGGGGAATTCCCGTCATGCGGCCGTCGAGACAATCGTTCAGCACTTCCTCGAATCGCGGCCAATCAATCGTTTGCGGATGGTCGTAATTGATGCCTTCGCGCGCTTCCGGCGGCAAACCGGACAAATCAAAATAAAAATCGTCGAGCGAAAGAATTGCCGCCTCGGCATCGAGACGTTTTTTCAATTCCTTTGCCAGCCACGATTTGCCGGAGCCGCTGCCGCCGGTAATCGCGATGAGTTTGACTTGTTGTTCGTTGTTCATGCCGCCATGCGCACGGGTTCGGTCACGCGCGCGAATGTTTTTTCCAGACCGTCAATGTATTTTGCAAAGCCGTAATACTCCGCGACCATGGCACGGCCATTTTCTCCCATTTGCCGCGCCAAAATTTTGTCGCGGAGTAAATCTTCGATGCGCTCGGCAAAAACGCCGCGGTCCATCCACGGCACGACATAGCCGTTGTAACCGTCAATCAGCCATTCCTTGATGGCGCCGGCGTCGAACGCGACGACCGGCAATCCGTAGCGCATTCCTTCGAGACCAACCGCGCCGAACGGTTCCGCCCAAACGGACGGCACGACGATGAGGCTGGCCTCGCGGTAATAAATTTTAATTTCTTCCTGCGGCACGTGGCCTTTGAAATGAACGTGCGCACCCAGTCCGAGTGAACGCGAAAGTTTTTCGCAGAAGCTGCGATGATTGCCGTCGCCGAAAATGTAGCATTCAAACGGCGTCTCGATTTGTGCGAGCGCGGAAATCAAAACGTCCACGCCTTTGCCGCGAATGATTTGTCCGGCGTAAATGATGATATTTTTGTCGCTGAAATTCGCTTGCAGCGACGCATCGCCCGGCGGCGGCACCGGCGGATGAATTTCAATTTTGTCCGGCTCAAATTCGTTGCGGACCAATTCTTCCTTCATGAAATTCGAAGCGACGAGCAACCGGTCGAATTGTTTGTTCAATTTGAGTTCTTCGAGTTTGTCCGAATACGAAATCCATTTGACCGGCGGCCAATTGCCGTGGTCGCGCGCGACACTCGCGCCGCACGGAAAGATGCAGAACGGCGACAGCGCGCGTTCGCAAATGCGGCGGGTGAAGAAATTATATTTGTAACTCTTCATGCAATACATATCGTGGTCATGAACCATGCGGACGATGGGCAAGCGCGAGGCGAGTAGCGCTTCAAGCACTTTGAGGTCAGCCATTTTGTGGAGATAAATCGCGTCCGGCCCGAACATGTCGAGCACGCGCGGGACGACAGCCGCGCCGCCGTTGGCTTCGAGTGAAAAGCGATTTTGAAAAGTCTCGTGCCATTCGACCTGACCTTTGCCGGTCACGGTGCCGTGCAAAAGCCCGACGACATGGCCTCGATGTTTTAATTCAGTGGCGGTAGCGAGAATATTTGATTCTGCGCCCGCGAAGGCCCCCGACTTTTCATGAACGAAGAGCAATTTCATTTTTTCCCTGGCGAACTCCTTGTTGTTTCGCTCGCAATGAATGTAAAAACAATGTGAACTTTTCTCAAAGGGGTGAACTGCGCAAAGCGAAGTAGATAAAAACCCGCTGTCCTACAAGGGTTTTTACTCCGGCCACATTAGATAAATGCGGGAAATTTTGTATTCAAGTTACTTAACGGCGACAAATTTAATTCCGCTTTGCGCAAAATTTTTGACACGCTAAACTTTTCACGATGCCGGACATCGTCCTTTCCACGCTCAACGCGAAGTTCATTCACGCCGCGTTTGGCCTGCGCTATCTCTTCGCGAACCTCGGCGACTTGCAATCGCGTGCGCGCATCGTGGAATTCGACATCAATCAAAAGCCGCTGGACATTGCGGAAATTCTGCTCGCGCAAAATCCAAAAATCATCGGCTTGGGTATTTATATTTGGAATGTTTCTGAAGCGACGGAAGTCGTCGCCGCAATTAAGCGTGTTCGCCCGGAAATCAAAATCATTCTCGGCGGGCCGGAAGTCAGTTACGAAACCGACGGACAAAAAATTGTCGAACTCGCCGACCATGTCATTACCGGCGAAGCGGATTTGAAATTTGCGGAAGTGTGCGAACAATTGCTTTCGGTGGGGCGAGACTCTGTCGAGCCCAAATTTTTTTCGGCAAATGAAGTCAGGGCTCGAGAGGACTCTCGCCCCACCAATTTTAATTTACCCAAAATCATCCCCGCGCCGTTGCCAGAATTCGCGCAATTGAAATTGCCTTACGAATTTTACGACGAGCGCGACATTGCGCATCGCATCATTTACGTTGAAGCCTCGCGCGGCTGTCCGTTCACCTGCGAATTTTGTTTGTCGTCGCTCGACATTCCCGTCCGTGCCGTGCCGATTGATTTGTTCCTCGGTGAAATGCAGAAACTACTCGACCGCGGCGTGCGGCAATTCAAATTCGTTGACCGCACGTTCAACCTGAACATCACGGCGAGCCGCGCGATTCTGGAATTCTTTCTCGCGCGTCATCGCGACGGAAATTTTTATCATTTCGAAATGATTCCCGACCGTTTGCCAGACGCGCTTCGCCAAATCATTGCGAAATTTCCGCCCGGCTCGCTGCAATTTGAAGTGGGAATTCAAACGTTCAATCCTGAAGTCGGCAAACTCATCAGTCGCAAACAGAATTACGAGCATCTTGCTGATAATTTGAATTTCTTGCGCAAAGAAACCGGCGTTCACGTTCATGCGGATTTGATTGTCGGTTTGCCCGGTGAAACGGTAGAAAGTTTTGCGGAAGGATTTGACCGGCTCGTTGCGCTGCGTCCGCAGGAAATTCAGGTCGGCATTTTGAAACGTCTGCGCGGCACACCGATTGTCCGGCACGATGCCGAATGGCGGATGATTTACAATCCGCAGCCGAAATACGAAATCTTGCAAAACAAGTTGATTGATTTCGCGACGATGCAGAAGCTGCGTCGCTTCGCAAAATATTGGGATTTAGTCGGCAATAACGGCAACTTCGTCGAGACCGCGCCGCTCATTTGGCAAAACAATTCGCCGTTTGCCGCCTTCATGCATTTCAGTGAATGGCTGTATTCCCGCGCCAATCGCACTGACAGCATTCCGCTCGCGCGATTGATGGAATGGGTGTTTGAATTTCTCACGGCTGAAATCAAATTGGATTCACAAATTGTGGCGGAAACTCTTTGGCGCGATTACCAACGCGGCGGACGAAATGACAAACCGGTTTTCCTTCGCGAATTTTTGCCGGAGGAAGAAACTATTTCGCCGCGCCGTTCCCCTGCTCTGCCGAAACGACAGGCGCGGCATTTAGCTCAAGGCGTATGAATGAATTTCCCTTGCGCCTTGCCAATAGCACAGACATTCCCGCATTGGAATTTTTAATTCCACTTTCTGTCCGGACTTTGCAGGCTGCGCACTATTCGCAAGCACAAATGGAAGCGGCTTTGGGGCCGGTATTTGGCGTGGATAGCCGGTTGATTTCCGATGGCACTTATTTTGTCGTCGAACATAAAAATGAAATCATCGGTTGCGGCGGCTGGAGCCGGCGCAAGGCGATGTTCGGCGGCGACCGTGAACGATCCGGCGAAGATGCGCTACTCGATTCAAAATGTGACCCGGCGCGAATTCGAGCATTCTTTGTTCATCCGCAATTCGCACGGCGCGGCATTGGGCGAAAAATTTTGGCCGAATGCGAAGAAGCGATTAAACAATCCGGCTTTCCGTCGGCCGAACTCGTTGCCACGCTGACTGGCGAAGCGCTCTATCACTCTTTCAATTATAAAGTCGTCAAACGCTACGAAGTTCCCATGACCAATGGCCTGGCTTTGCCAGTTGTAAAAATGGCCAAACGATTCGACACGGTTTAATCTTTGGACATGGAAAGGCTCGGCAAAAATCTCGGCAGCTACCTCGGCGAGACGATTGATATTCGCGCCGTCCTGCGCGACGTCGAAACTACCGCGCAATTCCACGGCTGGTCAAAAGAAATTTTTTACGACACCGGCGAATTCAAATTATTCGCGCTGCATCGCAAACCGCTTTCCCTTCGCGACCCGCAATTGCCAAAGCGGATTTACATTTCCACCGGCATTCACGGCGACGAACCCGCCGGACCGCTCGCCGCGCTGAAATTGTTGCAGCAAAACGACTGGCCGGAACATTTGGAACTCTGGCTTTGCCCGTGCCTGAACCCCGTTGGCTTCACACTCAACTCACGCGTGAACGTCAAGGGCATTGACCTCAACCGCGAATACCTGAAACCCGTCGCCGAAGAAGTTCTCGCGCACATCGCGTGGCTGGAGCGGCAGCCGCAATTCGACCTCTGCCTCATGCTGCACGAGGACTGGGAATCGCACGGCTTTTATCTCTACGAACAAAATCCTGATGGAAAAATTTCCTTCGCAGAAAAAATGATTGAGGCCGTGGAACGCGTTTGCCCGATTGATTTGTCCGAGAGCATCGAAGGCCGTCCCGCGAGCGGCGGCATTTTGCGCCCGACCATCAAACCGCAAGACCGACCCGACTGGCCGGAAGCATTTTACGTCATCACGCACAAGACGCGGCAAAGTTACACCGTCGAAGCGCCGTCGGACTTTCCGATGCCCGTGCGCGTCAACGCCCTCGTCGCGGCGGTGAATGCGGCGGTAAATGGAATTGAATTCTAAAAGTTCAACGCCATCATTTGCCGCATGTCAGTCGAAGATACGCTTGTCATCATCAAACCTGATTCCTTCTGGCGCAATCTGGACGCGGAAGTTGAACGCCGCATTCAAGCGCTGGGCTTAACTGTCATCGCTGAACGCAAGCTCGCCGGTGCGGAAAATTTGTCCGAAGAAAAATGGCGCGAATTTTATTTTCCAGCCATCGGCGACCGTCCGCCGTGCTGGTTCGGCACATCCAAATACATGGCGCACGGGCCGGTGAAGCCGATTCACTTGCGCGGCGAAAATGCGATTCAACGCGTGCGCACTGCCATCGGCAAAACGCGTCCATGGCAGGCGGACGCCGGAACCATTCGCGGCGATTTCTGGCCGGGCGCCAACGAAGCCAATGCGCCGTTCCGTCTGAAATTCCAGCAGCCGGGCGACGACCAATTTATTTTCAACATGATTCACGCATCGGACTCGCCGCAAAGTTTTGAGAGAGAGATTGAGTTCTTCAATTTATAGTCACTTAATAGATGACATCTGCCGATTGATTTATCGCCTCGTGCTGTCGAATTATTGCCGCTGACAATCGAAAAATGGCTTCTGCCGGTCGCCGGATGACATCTGCCGGTCAACTTATTGCTTCTGACAATTGGAAAATGACGTCGTGCTGTCGAATTATGACCATGTGCGGTCGCCAAATGACATCGGTCAGTTGACTTATGGCTTCGTGCTGTTGACTTTTGACCACTGACAATTGACTTATGGCCGCTGTCGGTCGTGTTTTTGGCAAATTCCCTTTATTTTCGACTAATTCGGCAGTAAAACAAAACGATGAGCGCGCCGAACAATGAATTGCTTCAAGCAGTGGAACTGGCTTTGGCCGGCAAATGGGACGCCGCGCATCAAATCGTCCAGCAATACGAAGACGGCACCGCCGCGTGGATTCACGCCGTGCTACACAAGATGGAAGGCGACCCCGGCAACGCCCGCTATTGGTATCGCCGCGCCGACCGGATGGAGCATGTCGAAGACGAACCGCGCGCGGAATTGGCCGCCATTCAGGCTGAACTCAAAATATAATCCGCAGATTACGCGGATGGCGCAGATTCCGATATAGTAACGTGATATGTCACTGGCCGCAGTGTAAAATCCGCTCCATTCAAAGCGGGATGTTTTAATGGAAGAATTCGCGGATGCTTCGTCAAAGCCGAGAATACAATGTAAAGATGATAGTTTGGCAAATCGTTCGCCTTTTCCAATTCACTGTAACTCAAATAAAAACCGCGATCTAAATTCTTGCCGGTTGTTGCTTTAACTTCAATTGGACGACTTTTCCCATCTTCGTCAAACGATAAAATATCATAGCCAGCGCTATCATTTTCTTGGGAGGTGTGTTTGATGTCGCCAGCTAAATCAGTTCTGCCAGCTTGGATTAGACGTTTCCTTTCGAGAACCAAGACCAACATTTCACCTCGGTCTCCAATTCGTTTCAATCGCCGAGCTTGTTTTTCATAATCAATTTTTCTCTGATTTTCTGAAGCTGACTTTGTTTCAATTGTCGTTTCCGGCATTTCAGAAATAAATTGCGCTCCTTTAATCGCATCGTCAAGGACTGGCGCGTCGTCTAAAATTGTTTCTGCTGATTGCTTATCCGGTGGATAACCGAAAATATCGTAAAGCAATCTCATGTAGAGCGCAGCCGGCTGCTCGACGAGTTCTTTCCACGTTGCACGGTATTCCATTAGTGCCCGTTGCATATCTGCACCACATTCAAACGCTCCGCTCAAATTAAGTTGAGCGACAAAATGTTTCAAATGTTCTTCGGAATAAATCGGAGCAAATTGATTTGGAAAATATAGAAATAAAATCTTACCTTTGAACATTGGAGAAAGGCTGTTAGCAGCGATGGATGTCCAACTTCCTGCCGCTGCGGCATTCAGCAAATCTACAATTGCTTGCTTTACGGCGACAAATGCATCGTCATGATTTTTCCCCCAGCGGCTTGCAAATTGATAATTTTTGGTAGAGTCATTGTCGGAACTATTTTTCTTGCCGAAGTAGATTCCGAATTTATATGCGGTAGCACCTAAAATTTTCCCAAGTGAATCCATTTCGCGTTCGAGACGATAACAAAAGGAACGGTTGCTCGATCCTTTGCCAATTACATATTCGTCCAGCGAAAGATTTGGAATTCTTTTGAGAGGATAATCAGCAACAAATTCAGCCCGAAGTCCTTCAGCCCTTTTCAATTCATCTTTATAAAACACAGCGAGCGTTGGAACACGCTTCTGGATATTCTCTGCCATTTCGAGCCGGTTCATTTCTAATTGATGAATAAAGTGTGCGCATGAAAATTATCCACGTCAATCTGCGTTCATCCGCGTAATCTGCGGATAAATTTATTCCGCATAATTCTCCATCCCTGCGCAGGAGCAAACCGGATTGCGGTCGCCGAAGACGTTGTCCACACGGCTGACGTGCGGCCAGAATTTGTAGTCGTGCAAATCCTTCGCCGGAAATGCCGCCTGCTCGCGGCTGTAAGGACGATTCCAATTGTCACTGGCGATCTGGTCCGCCGTGTGCGGAGC
>JAJPKI010000046.1 GCA_021323835.1 Verrucomicrobiota bacterium
AGTCATTGACATCAAAGTGCAAGTCGTGGACGGCACGTTCCACGAAGTGGACTCGAACGAACTCGCGTTCAAGATGGCCGGCATTTTTGCGCTCAAAGACGCGTTCAAGAAAGCCGCGCCGATTCTGCTCGAGCCCATCATGAAGGTCGAATTGACGACGCCCGACGAATATCAAGGCGATTTGATTGGCGACATCACGCGCCGACGCGGGATGATTATCAACATCGAAGCCAAGCAGGGGCAAACGATTGTGAACGCGCAAGTGCCGCTGGCCGAAATGTTCGGTTACGCGACCGCGATTCGTTCGCTGTCCAAAGGCCGCGCGAGCTATTCCATGGAACCGCTCACGTTTGAACAAGTGCCGCAAAGCGTGTTGACCACCATTTTGGATCAAGCTGCGAAGAAACCGGCGGCGAGAACGTAAATCGAAATTCTTTTCACGAAAGCCGAGGTCAAAAGCCTCGGCTTTTTTATTTTCAATTCCGGTGTTAAGGCGCACACTTCACGCAACCCTATATGAACGATTGGCTTTCATCGAAAGAATTATTTTTGAAGGAACATTCTTCAAAAGAAAAATATGAGTATTTTATTTGCACAGTTGCAGGTGCGCTTTTTGCATATATCGCTCAGACTTATACCCCGCACATTTTGAATTCTTGGTTTTACTTTTTGATGCCCCTTGCGCTTTTGTTTTTAACTTTTTCGTTCACTTCTGGGCTTATACGAATTTTTATTAGCAATGACATTGTAAAAATTAATAAAGATATAATGCACCAATTCGAAGATTGCGTCAGGATTTCAGACCAACTGGCGCAAAATTTTATGACTTACTCAGACCATTGCGGAAAACAATACACTCGCAAAGATTTGGAAGACAAAAGAGTTGTTAAAAATGAATTAATAAAATTGGATGAAGGGCGCATACAACCCAGAATGAAATGGGCGCGCTTTTTAGCCGTCGTAAGAGACATATCTCTAGCACTCGCTTTTCTTTTGATTTTAGCGTCAAAAATTTACCAGCCGTATCAATCTTAACGCTATTATGCACCGTGCTTTTTCGGCGGCGCGGTGCTTTCGCGTTCGATAATTTCAGCGGTGAGCCGTTGCGAGCGGACGGGTTCGCCGTGAATCATTTTCATCATCACATCCGCCGCGGCAATGCCCAAACGGAATTTCGGCTGGCGAACGGTGGTCAAAGGGACGCGAAAATATTCGGCGGTCAGGACATTTCCGAATCCGGCCACGGAAATGTCACCGGGAATTTTCATGCCTTGCGCCATCAATGTTTCGGCGCAGCCGACGGCGACCATATCGTTCACGGCTTGAATGGCGGTGGCGTGAAAATTTTCGTTCAGCATTTGCAGCGCGGCTTTGGTGCCGTCTTCAATCGTGCTGCCGGCGGCAAAAACCAATTTGTCGTCGGCATCGAGACCTTCCTCGCGCAGCGCGCGGCGATAACCTTCAAAGCGGTCGTGCGCCCACGGCGCGACGGGCGGTCCGGTGAGATACGCGATGCGTTTGTGGCCGAGCTTGAGGAGATGCTTCGTCATGTTGTAGCTGGCGACGAGTTCCTCAATTTCGATGCTCGGAAAGGATTTGCAAAACGGCGCGGGCGGGCCGAGCAACACGGTCGGAATTTTTCGCGTCAACACTTCCTGATAAATGCGCGCCTCGGCTTCGAACCGATATACCGGCGAGATGAAAAGTCCATCCACGCGGCGCGAGAGCAATCGGCGAATGCAAATTTCTTCGCGCTCGGGTTTGTTGTGCGTGTCGGCGATTAAAACGTCGTAGCCGAGTTCGTGCGCGCGGTCTTGAATCGCAAAAACAATTCGGGCGAAAATGGGATTGGTAATCGAAGGAATAACCAACCCGAAAAGTTTTGTCGTTTTCGTGCGCAGGTTTTGCGCGTTGGAATCGGGCACGTAACCCATTTGGCGGGCGAGCGCTTTGATACGGGATTTCGTGGCGTCGGAAACATCCGGCTCGTCGCGCAACGCTTTGGAAACGGTCATCACCGAAACCTTTGCGTATTGGGCTATGTCCTTCAGTCTAACCATTTAGAGATAGGTTCCGCGCCAATGAAGTTTTCTGCGCAAGGCTTCCAGAAATGAACCGTCGGCCAAATGCACGAGGCGAATCGCGTGCCGGCTGCGGCGAATCGTCACTTCATCGCCTTCTTCGAGTTCAGCGACGACTTGGCCGTCCACGCTCAAAATCGTTGCGGACAGCGGATTGACGGCTTTGATGGAAATCTTCGAGCGCAGCGGCAAAATGATGGAACGATTTGAAAGCGCGTGCGGACAAATCGGCGTGAGCGCGAACACTTCGGATGATGGCAACACGACCGCGCCACCGGCAGCGAGGGAGTAGGCGGTCGAACCGGTCGGCGAACTGACAATTAAACCGTCGCAGCGATATCGCGTGACCATTTCTCCATCCACGCGAACGTCGAGCGTGATGAGCCGCGAAACCGCGCCGCGGCTGACGACGATGTCGTTGAGCGCGGATTTGCGAATGGTTTTGCCGCAGCACGTTCCCGAAACTTCGATAAGCGCGCGCGGTTCGTAATTGAATTCACCGCGCCAGACTTTTTTCAATGCGTCAGTCAATTCGCTTGAGGGAACGGCGGTGAGAAATCCAAGTCCGCCGATATTGATGCCGAGCAACGGAGTTTTGGAACCGGCAATGTCACGCGCGGCGCGGAGCATTGTGCCGTCGCCGCCGAAAACGAGAATCAATTCGGATTTTTTGGCGAGCGCAGCGACGTCGGTGTCAAAAATCGCTTTGCGTCCGGCGCGTTCGATGAGTTTGGCGGCTTTGCGGATGATGCCTGCGCTGGCGGGCTTTTCCATATTGCCAACCAGTCCGACGCGTTTGATGTTGTCAGCAAATTTTTTCAATTTGGGACTGCGCTACGTTTTTTCAATCAACACCAGAAATTCTTTGTTGCCGGCGGGGCCGAGCAGGGGAGATTCAACCACATCGCGCCAGCAAAGACCAGCCTGCGCGGAAATAAATTCGCGAAGTTCCTGCAAGATGCGTTCGTGAATCTTCGGGTCGCTGATGACGCCGCGGCCTTTGTCGGCTTCGGCTTTACCGGCTTCAAATTGCGGCTTGATGAGCGCGACAATTTTGCCGTCCGGTTTGAGCAGTGGAATTGCCGGAGGCAAAATTTTGCGGAGTGAAATAAAAGAACAATCAATTACAGCCAAATCGAACGGTTGCGGAAATTGTTCCGGCTTGAGAAATCGCGCGTTGGTTTTTTCCATGACGACGACGCGTTTGTCCTTTCGCAATTTCCACGCGAGCTGTCCCTGGCCGACATCCACGGCGAAAACTTTGGCCGCGCCGGATTGCAGCAGGCAATCAGTAAAGCCGCCGGTGGACGCACCCAAATCAATTGCAATTGCACCGGTGACATCCATTTGAAAATGTTTCAGCGCGTGTTCGAGTTTTTGGCCGCCGCGGCTGACAAATTTTTCGCCGGCTTCAATTGCAATTTGGTCGGATTCTTTTACGGAATCGCTGGGTTTGTTTGCGAGTTGGCCGTTGATGCGGATTTGTCCGGCGAGGATGGCGCGTTTGGCGCGTTCGCGGCTCTCGCAAAGGCCGCGTTCGACGAGCGCCTGGTCCAGACGAGTCATAAAAATTTTCCCCGCCGGTGCGACGATTAGCCAGAAGTGGTGATGCGATTTTGCACCTCACGGAAGTTGTGGAGGAACATATTATTTTCCGCGACGACTTTTTCGACGAGTTGTTTGAGCAAAAACATTTCGGAACTGTTGATAACGGCGTGGACGCTGTGTTTAAATGCTTCCAAAGGCATGAACGTTTGAAATGAATTTCCAAGCAAAACAATCGTCGCGTGGCGGCGTTGGTTCATGGGCATTTCCTGCAACGCTTTGAGTGTCAGATTTTCTTCAATGGTATTTGCACCGAAAAGTTCTTCGATAACGACGACTTGATAATGAATTTGGCTGAACCGCGTGAGAAAATCGGTGTGCGTTGCGGCGGTATGAACTTTGTAACCGAGTTCCTGCAAAGTCGTTTTGGCAGTCTCAAGCCATTCTGGAGTGGAAAATGCGATGAGCGCCGGCTTGTCGGCTGCGGTGATAAAGTTGGTTTCAAAAGCGCCAGCCATAAATCATTTCAATTTGAGGGATGGAGTTGCGCCTTCACCGGACTTTACGGGCGGCGTTTTCATTTTGAGCGAACCGAGCGTTGAAGTAATTTCGCCGCGCTCTTTCTTAATTAAATCTATGCCGCGTGAAACAACGCCGCGCTTGGTGCAATAGAGCAGGGCAGTTTCCTCGGAAATAATTCCTTTTTCAAATGCTTCAAGGCAGGCGTTGTCAAATGTGCGCCAGCCAAAGGTGTAACTCGCCTCGATGATTTCGTAAAATGTTTTGCCTTCGCTTTCACCAAGGCGAATCGTTTCCTCAGTGCGGATGTTGTGGCCCATGATTTCGAGCAAAGCATGGCGTCCGCCGCCAATTTTCGGCGCGAGGCGCTGGCTGACAATCCAGCGCAACGAATCGGCGAGTCGAATACGGACTTGCTCCTGTTCTTCGGCTTCGAACATGCCCAGGATGCGGTTGATGGTTTCGCCGGCATTGACCGTATGCAACGTGCTCAAAACCAGGTGGCCGGTTTCCGCGGCGCTCAAGGCAATTTTTACCGTGTCGGCATCGCGCATTTCACCGACGAGAATCACTTTTGGCGCCTGACGCAGCGCGGCTCGCAGGCCATTCGCAAAGGTGTCGAAATCAATCCCCAGTTCGCGCTGGTTGAATGTTGCTTTTTTGTGCGGATGAACGAATTCAACGGGGTCTTCAAGCGTGACGATGTGCGCGGCTTTCGCCGTGTTAATTTCGTTTAAAATTCCGGCAAGCGTCGTGGATTTGCCGGAGCCGGTTGCGCCGGTGACGAGCACAAGGCCGGTTTTTTCTTTCGGAATTTCTTTGAAAATTTCCGGCATCTTTAATTTGTCCAACGTCGGAATGATGGTGTTCAATTGCCGGCAGACAATGGAATAATTTCCGCGCTGTGAAAAAATGTTCACGCGAAAACGCGCGCGGTCGGCAAGCGAATAGGAAGTATCGCAGGAGCCGTGCCGCATTAAATCTTCGATATACCACAAATTATCGCCGATGATATTCAGCGCAATCATTTCGGTCTGATACGGCGTCAGATTTTTGATGGGCGGCTCGAATTCAACCGGTTTTAATTCGCCAAACGATTCAACCTGCAGGGGGCGGCCAACGGTGAAAAGACAATCGGAAACTTCCTGCTGCGACTCCAGCATCGTTATTAGAATCTGATCCAATTCCGGGCGGCGCATAATTTATTTATTGGGCGTCTTCGTCTTCCGGCGGATGGGCGAGAAACGGGCGGAATTTTTTCCGGTCGAGCGCCTTTTCGTAGGCGTCTTCCGGCGCAATGCGTTTCATGCGCAAATGCTCCATGATATGGTCGTCCAACGGCTGATTGCCAATTTTTTTGCCGACTTGAATCATGCCCGGAATTTGGTGCGTCTTGCCTTCGCGCACGAGGTTGGCGACGGCGGTGGTGAAAACCAAAATTTCAAATGCTGCGCAACGACCTTTTTTGTCCGTGCGTTTGAATAATGTTTGCGCGACGACGCCCTTGAGTGATTCGGAAAGCGTTTGGCGGATTTTGTTCTGCTGGTCGGCGGGAAAAACGTCAATGATACGGTCAACCGTTTTCGCCGCGCTTTGAGTGTGCAGCGTTCCGAAAACCAAATGGCCGGTGCTGGCGGCGGTCAACGCCAATTCAATCGTTTCCAAATCGCGCATTTCGCCGACGAGGATGATGTCCGGGTCTTCGCGCAACGCGCCACGCAAGGCCGAGGCAAATGATTTGGTATGCACGCCGACTTCGCGATGGTTGACGAGGCAATTCTTGCTCTCGTGTGTAAATTCAATCGGGTCTTCGACGGTGATGATGTGGTCTTTGCGATTTTTATTGCAGTAATCCACCATCGCGGCCAGCGTCGTGGATTTGCCGGAGCCCGTCGGGCCGGTGACGACGACGAGACCGCGATTAAGCATGGCAAATTTTTTCAGGACGGCAGGAAGAGGCGCATCGAATTTTTCAAAATCTTCAAACGAGAGCACGCGGCTGGGAATCTGGCGGAACACGGCCGCGATGCCATTTTTCTGGTTGAAGAAATTAACGCGAAAGCGCGAGATGTTCGGAATTTCATAGCCGAAGTCCACATCGCCGGTTTCTTCGAACAATTTGATTTTGTAATCCGGAGCGATTTCGTAGAGCATTGCCTTGAGCGAATCGTTTTCCAGCGGTGGATAATCTACCCGCTGCATTTCGCCATTGATGCGCAAAATTGGCGGATTGCCTGAAGACATGTGAAGGTCAGAGGCCTTCTGTTCAAACATCAAGTTGAAAAATGCATCAATTTTGGCCATAAGTCCTCTTCTGTTGAACGCATCTTAACGGATGCACCGGCAAAAGCAAGCAATGATTACGGCAAATGAAACAATCCGGCGCGAAGTGGAAAAGCATGGCGTTGTGTCGTTTGCGCGTTTCATGGAACTGGCGCTTTATCATCCCGGCACAGGCTATTACGAGCGCGAAAAATCTCCCGGAAAGCGCGGCGATTTCTACACGAGCGTCAGCGTGGGAAGCCTTTTTGGCGAATTGCTGGCGTTTCAATTTGCCGAATGGCTGGAAGCGGAAGCTGGAAATCAGAAGCCGGAAGTCCGAATTATTGAGGCCGGAGCGCACGATGGACAATTGGCAAAAGACATTTTGAACTGGCTGCAATCACATCGGCCAAAATTATTTTCTGAAATCAATTACACAATTATCGAACCGTCGCCGTGCCGGCAAAAATGGCAGCGCGAGACTCTAAAAGATTTCAAAAATGTCGAATGGTTTTCCAATTTTGAAAATTTAAAATCCAAAACCCCAAACTCAAAATTAAACGGCATCGTTTTTTCAAATGAATTGCTCGACGCGTTTCCAGTTCGTCGCTTCGGCTGGAATGCAAAAGAAAAGAAATGGTTTGAATGGGGCGTGTCTTTCGACGGCGACAAATTTGTTTGGGCGAAAATTCAGAATCCAGAATTCAGAATCCAGAATTCAGAATTGGAATCTGTTTTGCCCGACAATTTTACACTCGAAACCTCTCCCGCTGCCGAAAGCTGGTGGCGCGACGCGTCGAAAATTTGTGAGCGGGGCAAATTATTGACTTTGGATTATGGCCTGACGACGGAAGAAATTTTTTCGCCCGCGCGGACAAATGGAACGCTACGCGCTTATTTCAAGCATCGCGTCAGCGACGACATTTTGGCAAACGCCGGCGAGCAGGACATTACCGCGCACATCAATTTTTCCGCTATTCAAAAAATTGGCGAGGACGAAGGATTGATTACGGAATTTTTCGACACGCAATCGAAATTCCTGACGGAAATTCTCGCCAAAGCCGCGAAAAGCAATTCTTTCCGCGAATGGAATTCCAATCAAACGCGCCAGTTTCAAACACTCACACATCCGGAACATCTTGGTCGCGCATTTCGCGTTTTAGTTCAATCGCGATAAAATTTGCGAAGGATTTTGCTGCGGCCGTCGTGTTTCTGTATGAAGAACACGAACAATTACAAACTTATGAAAAAAATTATTCTTATCGCGGCTGGCTTGCTGACGCTGACAATCGCGCCGGCATTTTCTCAAGGATTACCAACCAGATTTGCTGGACGGCTGGTTTTGCAAAATGAAAATAGCACCAATTCATTGACCAAATTTAATTTGGATTTTCCCGGAGGGCCGCCATCGGAACTGGTCAAGGCAATCGAAAAAGCCACGGGCAAGCCGTTGAACGTGATTATTTCCGATGAAGACAATGGCGCGGTGAATTTGCCGGCTCTCAAATTGAACAACGTGGATGTGGTTCAATTATTTGACGCTCTGCAATTGGCCAGCGTTAAACCAGTGCAGGTTAGAAACAGCCCGAACAGTTTCACGTATTCGACATTTGAAAGTTATTATGGTTTTACGACCAAAGGACAGCCTTCGGACGATTCCATTTGGTATTTTACTTATGATAAGCCAGCCGTGTCGCCGGAGCCTGCACAAACAAAAGTTATCCATTTTTATTCCATGGAGCGTTTTTTAAATCGAGGGCTGACGGTGGACGACATTACAACAGCAATTCAAACCGGTTGGAAAATGGCGGGAATCAAACCGGCGCCGGAAATGAATTATCACAAAGAAACAAAAATGCTGATTGTTTATGCCGAGCCGGACAAATTGGTTTCTTTAGAAGCAGCATTAAGCGCGCTTCCAACGGCCTCGACTGACTACAATCTTCAAGAAATGAGCGAAACAATCAAGATGCTGCGGACTCAAATTCAAAAATTGAATGCGAAATTTCCATCAGCAAATTCCAATTCGCCAGAAGAAAAATCTGGAAAATAAATTTCATTCGTCGGTTAATGAAGCCGCTTGGAAGAAAATGTTCAATCATCGGAGGTAGGGACGGCGCGCCGCGCCGTCCGGTTGTCGCAGCGCGACAATCTTACCGATGTTTCTGCGTTGACGCGCGCGATGATGAAAGGCGATGAAATGGCTTACCGCACTTTTCATGAAAATTACTTCAACCGGCTGCTGCGTTATTTGCTCGTCGTCGCAAATGGAAATGAAGAAGCCGCCCGCGAAGCGTTGCAACTAACCTTTGTCCGCGTCATCCGGCACATCAAAATTTTTGATGCGGAAGAAAAATTTTGGAGTTGGCTTACGGTTTTAGCACGAAGCTCATTTGCCGACGAAACAAAAAAACGCCGCCGCTATTTTTCATTTCTCGAACGATTTGCGTCGCATTCGGAAATCGAATTTCAGAACGACGGCGAAGCGGATGAAACATTGCGCGCATTGTTGCAGCGCCAATTGTCATCGCTGCCGGAAGACGAACGGCAATTGGTCGGGCAGAAGTATGAAAATGAAAAGTCTGTTCGAGAAATTGCCGAAGCATTGCAAACGACCGAAAAGGCAGTTGAATCGAAATTGTCGCGCGTCCGCAAAAAGTTGAAAGAAGCCGTTTTAGTTGAATTGAAAAATGAATCGCGCGGATAAACATTTGCTCGACGACGTGCTGGCGGAAGATTCCAATTTCCGCGGCGCGTTGCTCGCGGAGACGTTGCGATTGGCGCGTCGGCGGAGACAAATTCGCCAAGTGCGGCGAATTTCGGGGGTTTTTGCCGCAGCCTTTTTAATCAGCGGTTTATTTTGGCTGAATTGGTCGAAACCGATTTCTGTTCAACCACAAATCGCAAAGAAAAATCTGCCGCTGCCGGCGTATCAATTGGTTCGCACCAGACCGTTGCTGCAAAATGAAATTGTGACGACAGAATCTTCCGCCGTTCATTTGATTGCGTCGGCGGCGAGTGTCGTTGAAATTGAAACGAAACCGGGAAATTTCCGTCGCATCAACGACGCTGAGCTTCTCGCGCTGGTGGCAAATCGTCCGGCAATTTTGATTCGCACCGGACCCAATTCGGAAAAATTGATTTTTGCAAATCCTGCGGAGGAAGGAAACGCGCGGGTAAATTAAAAAGCCGGAACGGTTTCGTTCCGGCCATGATTTGTTGCGACAGATTATCGTTCAATTTGTTGGCCGCGGATGTTTCCCTGCGGTTGAGTATTGACGTTGTTTTGGTTTGCGTTCTGTTCGCCTTTCCATGTGCCGAGATATTTGCCGGTGGAATCCACACGGAAATGTTGCGTGTTGCCATCGCTGGCCTTCAACGTGACCAGATAAAATGTCTGGCTGCCTTCAGACATGCGCGCGATGTGCTTGACTTCGCCGCCCTGCGTGTGCTGATTGATGGTGGCCTGCACGGGTTGCGGCAATTCTTCGAGTTTTACCTTTTCCATCTGTCGGTTGTTGTCCTGACTCTGGCTGTTCATCGTGCCGTTAGCGGTGGCCGTGCCGGTGTTGTCGGCAGTGCCCGTCGTGCGGCCTTGATTTGGATAAGCCATCGCCGACGTAGCGATGGCGAGGCCGACAGCTGCGGTCAATGCTATAATATTTCGTTTCATATTTCTCCTTTGTTGTGTTGTTCTCGTTTGTTTGTTCAGGTCAATCCGTATTTCATCCGAATAATTTTTCGGAGACGGGAGAAAATGCCTTCGCGGATTTAACTCTGCTTCAACTTCACACCGTTCCTGCAACCGTCAACGAAATGAGCATGGGGATTTTCCCTATGGCTCGCATCGAGCCGGTTTCGTCCATAATCTGAAAATATGACTTAATCGTCAAAAAAAATCAGTGACAGCAACCTCACATCTTGTTAAACCGTCTGGACACGGAATAAATTGGAACGCTCGACGTTTTCCTCCAGAGATTGTCGGCTACTGATTAGAACTAAAAAACGACAAATGAAAAATTCATCACTCATCGGTTCACTGCCCAAAGTCGGAATTCGCCCGACGATTGACGGTCGCCTCGGCGGCGTCCGCGAATCGCTCGAAAAACAAACCATGGACCAGGCGAAAGCCGCGGCCAAATTAATTTCCTCAAACCTGTTTTATCCGAACGGCAAGAAGGTTGAATGCGTCATCGCCGATACGTGCATCGGCGGCGTTGCCGAAGCCGCCGCGTGCGCGGAAAAATTTGCGCGCGAAGGCGTCGGAGTTTCCCTCACTGTCACGCCGTGCTGGTGCTATGGCAGCGAAACGATGGATATGACGCCGCAAGTTCCCAAAGCCGTCTGGGGATTTAACGGCACGGAACGTCCGGGCGCAGTTTATCTCGCGGCGGTTCTTGCCGGCCATTCGCAAAAAGGAATTCCCGCGTTCAGCATTTACGGTCGCGACGTTCAAGATGGCGGCAATAGGGAAATTCCCGCCGACGTCGCCGGAAAAATTTTGCAATTCGTCCGCAGCGGGCTCGCCGTCGCCACGATGCGCGGCAAATCGTATCTCGGCATGGGCGGCGTTTCGATGGGCATCGCCGGTTCGATTGTTGACCAGCCGTTCTTCGAAGATTATTTCGGCATGCGCGTTGAGACGATTGACATGACGGAATTTCTCCGCCGCATGGACAAGGGAATTTTCGACCAGAGCGAATACAAAAAAGCGCTCAAGTGGACGAAAGAAAATTGCAAGGAAGGAAAAGATTACAATTCTCCCAAAACCACCCGCTCCCGCGCGCAGCTCGATAGCGAATGGGAAAAATCCGTGAAGATGGCGCTCATCGCGCGCGATTTGATGGTTGGCAATCCCAAGCTCGCTGAAATGGGCTTCGGCGAAGAAGCGCAAGGTCACAACGCCATTTGTTCCGGCTTTCAAGGCCAACGTCAATGGACTGATTATCAGCCCAACGGCGATTATCTCGAAGCCATTCTCAACACGTCGTTTGACTGGAACGGCATTCGCGCCCCTTACATCGTCGCGACGGAGAACGATTGTCTCAACGGCGCGTCCATGCTTCTCGGTTATTTGCTCACGAACACCGCGCAAATTTTCGCTGACGTCCGCACTTACTGGAGTCCCGACGCCGTCAAACGCGTTTCCGGCCATAAACTCACCGGCGCAGCCGCAGGCGGCATTTTGCATCTGATTAATTCCGGTCCCGCCACGCTCGACGGCACGGGGCAACAATCCCGCGACGGCAAGCCCGCGATGAAACCGTTCTGGGAAATCACGAAAGAAGAAGCCCAGAAATGTCTCGACGCCACCTCATGGCATCCGAGCATCACCGAATATTTCCCCGGCGGCGGCTGGAGCACGCGCTATCTCACCAAAGGCGGAATGCCCGTGACCATGTGCCGCTTGAATCTCGTCAAAGGACTTGGACCCGCGCTGCAAATCGCCGAAGGCACGACCATTGATTTGCCGAAGAACGTTCACGACGCGCTCGACCAGCGCACGAACCCGACCTGGCCGACGACGTGGTTCGCTCCGAACCTGACGGGGCAGGGCGCGTTCCGCGACGTTTACACCGTCATGAACAATTGGGGCGCAAATCACGGCGCGATTTCCTACGGCCACATCGGCGCGGACCTGATTACGCTTGCCTCGATGCTGCGCATACCGGTTTACATGCACAATGTTCCGGTGGAAAAAGTTTTTCGTCCCAGCACATGGGCGGCGTTCGGCACGGCGGACTTGGAAAGCGCGGACTATCGCGCCTGCAAAAACTTCGGCCCACTTTATGCATAAATGATGAGGCGAGCGTCCCCGCGAGCCGAACTAAACTATAAATTGCAAACGGCCTCTGGCCTGTCTCGTTGAAGTTAAAGACGAAGACAGAAAACAGAGGCCGTTTTTTATTTGCCACAATGAATGAAACGCCGGAAGTTCAGTCAAACGTAATAGCCATGAAATCCAAATTGCTCCATCGCCTCGCGCTTGTTGCATTTCCATGCGCAGCCTTATTTCTTTCCGGCTGCGTCGGCACAAAATATTTTTACAGCCCAAAAGAACAAATGGTCGTGGTCCAAAGCTACAATAATTTTATGGAAATCGGCCCATGCGGCATGCCGTGGAATGACGACGACCAAATCAATATCCTAATGCCTGCGGATTGTTCCCGCTGCGACGCTTCGCAACTGGAAATCTATCAGAACGGCAAATTGAAAATTGATTCCGGTTACGTTTCTTTGAATCGCACGAATAAAACCGTAACCATCGAATTGATATTTGAAGGATACACGAAGGGAGGCATTGATCGCGGATCGGTTCCGTGCAAATACAATGGCGTTCATAAATATGTTGAACGCGAGCCGCAAAAAGGTGAAGTAACTCGTCAATGGCTGAAAGATTTCTATCGAACGAACGGAACGGCTCTTTATGAACCTTAAGGAATTGAATTATGCATCACTTTCTCGACGTTATTTTATCGGCCGTCATTTATCTTTCGTCTCCTGATTCAAAGGCAGTTCAGACAACGATGCCTTTGGCCGATACCAATGACGTGCCGCAGGTTGAACTTGCTTTTGCCGTGCCGGAGCACACCAATGATTTAACAACGCTGCGAAATAAACTTTCGACAGAAAATTTTCAGTGCAGCGAAATCGTTAAATTGACGGGCGCAAATGCTTTTACGGTCAGTCGGAAAGATTTCGACCGTGCCAGAAAAGCTGCCGTCAAAATTATTCAGGAGAATTCTCTCTCTGCGCGCCTCGAGCTTGACACCGGCAACAACGGTTATGAACTTTGGGAAAACGGGAAAAAAGCTGGCGAAAAATATTTTTAATATGCATCCCGATTTTTGGCCACATTTGATTGGATTGGTCCCGATTTTTCTCTCGCGCAGCTAGCGCGCTTTTGAGTGGTTCCATTACGTCGTCTCGTCCGCCGTCGGCCACTGGCTGTCGAGCGTAAAATTAAATTCCGCTGTAGTCGTCATTTTTCTCGGCGGCCGAGAATTTACGCTTCGCTGGAGATTATTGTTCTTGACGCAGCCCGCTGTCCTACAATTTCATTTGTTTACTCGGAATTCCGGTCACGGTAATTAAACGATAATTCCAAATTATTTTTTAAACGCATTTTGCGAAGAGGGACTATGACCAAATCAACTAAATTTACAACGACTCGAACGGAAGGGTGGCAGACAAAATGTCTGGATTGGGCGGCGGCGGGAGATGTTTTTGAGGTTCACGGCGTGGGCGCGCGGCATCTGGCTTTTTGCAAAGAGATTTGCGACATTTTCCATTACGAATGTGCCTATGAATCTCCAAAACGCACGGTGGTTTTTACTCCTTCATCGTTTGAAAATACCTGATTGCACCGAACTTCTTCTTGAAATAATTTAAAAAAACTCTCCGCGCCCGGGAGGGAAACAATTTAATAAAATGGTCGCATCAATCAATTCGACAACGACAAAGGCCGCGGGCTGGCAAAATAAATGTTGGAAATGGGCCGAGGGCAAGCAGCCCTTTGAAATCCGCGACATGCGCGCGGAGCATTTTATGTTTTGCCAGGAATTGTGCGCGGAATACGACTACACTTTTCAATATCGCTGCAAACAATCGGAATCGGTCGCGAAATTTACGGTGATTGATTGAAACCGGAATTGGGGTATCTAAAATTTTTCGCTGCATCCTGAATTTTCAAACTCCGTTGGACAAAACCGCGAAGTCGTTGCATTATATTTCACAGGTAATTATGAGTGACGAGTCAATGAGTAATTTCACGCCGCGCGCGCAGCAGGTGCTTGCGCTCGCGCGGAAGGAAGCCGACCGCTTCAACCACAATTTTCTCGGCACGGAGCATTTGCTGCTCGGGCTGATTAAATTGGGGCAGGGCGTCGCCGTGAATGTTTTGCAGAAAATGGGGCTCGACCTCGAAACGGTGCGCATGGCCGTCGAGAAAAAAACCGGCACCGGTCCTGACCAAAAAATGGTCGGCAACATTCCTTATACGCCGCGCGTGAAAAAAGTCCTCGCGCTCGCGTCAAAGGAAGCCAAGGCGCTCAATCACACTTACGTCGGCACGGAACATTTGCTACTCGGCCTGCTCCGCGAAGGCGACGGAATCGCCGCGCAGGTTTTGCGCGACCTCGACGTGGACATCGAGCAAACGCGCCAGGAAATTTTGAAAGAGCTCGACCCGAATTTCGCGGCGGAAGAATCTTCAATTCCGTCCGAAGGCGGCGGTCCCGAAAAACAACCGGCTGGTGGCGCAGGCGAGAAAAAAGGCGAAGTCAAAACGCCCGCGCTCAAAGCATTTGGCCGCGACCTGACGGAAATGGCGCGCAAAGGCGACATGGACCCCGTTATCGGGCGCAAAAATGAAATCGAGCGCGTGATTCAAATTCTTTGTCGCCGCACGAAAAATAATCCGGTTCTGCTCGGTGAGGCTGGCGTTGGCAAAACGGCCATCGTCGAAGGCTTGGCGCAAGAAATTGCAAAAGGAAATGTTCCTGAAATTCTCCTGAACAAACGCGTCGTGACGCTCGACCTTGCGCTCATGGTCGCCGGAACAAAATATCGCGGTCAGTTCGAGGAACGTATCAAAGCCGTGATGGACGAAATCCGCCGCGCGAAAAACATCATTCTCTTCATTGATGAATTGCACACGATTGTCGGCGCGGGTTCAGCCGAAGGCACGATGGATGCGAGCAATATCATCAAGCCCGCGCTTTCTCGCGGCGAAATGCAGTGCGTCGGCGCGACCACGCTCAACGAATATCGCAAATACATCGAAAAGGACGCGGCGCTCGAACGCCGTTTTCAATCCGTGAAAGTCGAAGCGCCTTCAATTGAAGATGCAATTGAGATTTTGAAAGGTCTTCGCCACAAATACGAAGAGCATCACAAAGCGGAATTCACCGACGACGCGGTGAGCGCCGCCGTGAAACTTTCCGACCGCTACATCACGGACAGATTTTTACCGGACAAAGCGATTGACGTTTTGGACGAAGCCGGTTCGCGTGCGCGCATCGGCACAATGACACGCCCGCCGGAAACCAAAACGATGGAAGCGGACATTGAAGAAATCAAAACGCAAAAAGAAAAAGCGATTAAAAATCAGGATTTCGAAGGCGCGGCTTCCATGCGCGACAAAGAAAAGCAGGCGAAAGAAAAATTGGAAAATCTTTTGAAAGATTGGCGCTCGCATCGCGAGGAGAAACGCGTCGTCGTCGGCGAAGAAGAAATTTTGCACGTCGTGGCCAAATGGACGGGCATTCCGCTCAAGCGCATGGGACAGGACGAAATGGCGCGGCTGCTCACGGTCGAAACCGAAATGGAAAAAGTTGTCATCGGCCAGCGCGAAGCCGTTTCCGCGATTTGCAAGGCGCTTCGCCGTTCGCGCGCGGATTTGAAAGACCCGAAACGCCCGATTGGAACTTTTCTTTTGCTTGGCCCGACCGGCGTTGGAAAAACGTTGCTCGCCAAAACGATGGCCGAGCAAATGTTTGGCGACACGAAATCGCTCATCCATTTGGACATGAGCGAATACATGGAAAAATTCAACGTGTCGCGTCTCATCGGTTCGCCGCCCGGCTACGTCGGTTACGAAGAAGGCGGACAATTGACTGAAAAAGTCCGGCGCAATCCGTATTCCGTCGTGTTGTTCGATGAAATCGAAAAAGCGCATCCGGATACCTGGAACATTTTGCTGCAAATTTTGGAAGAAGGAAAATTGACGGACAACGTCGGTCGCGTCGTCAATTTCCGCAACACCATTATTTTGATGACGTCAAACGTCGGCAGCGACACGATTAAAAAGCAAAGCACGCTCGGCTTTTCCCCGATTACAGACGAAAGCAGTTACGAAAAAATGCGGGAGAAAATGCTCGAAGAATCGAAGCGCACATTTCGTCCCGAATTTTTGAATCGTCTCGACGACGTGATTGTGTTCCGCTCGTTCACGAAGGATGACCTCATCCAGATTTTGAGTTTGGAAGTGGAAAAAGTTTTGGAACGGTTGCGCAACAAAAACATCCGGCTCGAACTGGATGAAAAGGCGAAGGAATTTCTCGTCGAGAAAGGATACAATCCCGATTTCGGCGCGCGTCCGATGCGCCGCGCCGTGGAGCGTTTTCTGGAAGACCCGCTCGCGGAAGAAATTCTCAAAGGCAGCTTCCACGAAGGCGAGCCGATTCAGGTCACGCGCGACGGCGACAAATTGGTTTTCAAGCAAAACGCTGCGGCAGCCGGCGCGGTGGCGAGTTGAATTTTAATTTAATGTGCGTTTGGATAATCCCGTGGTGCTGTGACTAACAGGAAGTGCACGAGAAAGACAACGGTTGCGAGAATCACCACTGTAGCAATCGTCAAAAGTAATCTATAGTGTTTTTTCTCAAATCGATCAGATGCTTCATTCCAAACTTTTGGAATTAATGGCAAGAGAATCGCGATAAGTATTCCTTGGACGAGTATTTGATGGTTCTCTGTAAATCGAGAAATCGCCTGCACCCACTCATTCGCCCAGAACGATCCGATTTTCATAAATTAAAATTACAGTTTGAATACTTTTGGTTCAAGCGATTTGCCCGAGAACTTCATCTTTCCATTTGCCTGAAAAATTTCTACGCTTTTGCAAATGAAAGGCATCATCCTCGCGGGAGGCGCCGGGTCGCGGCTGTATCCGCTCACGCTTGTCGCGAGCAAACAGCTCCAGCCGGTTTATGACAAGCCGATGGTGTATTATCCGCTCACGACGCTCATCGAGGGCGGCATCCGCGAGTTGTGCCTGATTTCCACGCCGCACGATTTGCCGCGCTTCCGGCAATTGCTCGGCGACGGCTCGCGTTTCGGCGTGAGCATCGAATATCGCGAGCAAGCGAAACCCGCAGGCATTGCGCAGGCATTTCTCATCGCGGAAAGTTTTATCGGCAAGGACAGCGTGACGCTGATTCTCGGCGACAACATTTTTTACGGCGACGATGAATTTTATCGCGCGTTCGCGGAATTCAAAAATGGCGCAACGATTTTTGGTTATCACGTTCACGACCCGGAGCGTTACGGCGTCGTGGAATTTGATGTGAAGGGCAGGGCGGTGTCCATCGAAGAAAAGCCGAAGCATCCGAAAAGCAATTACGCTGTGCCGGGACTTTACATTTACGACAACGAAGTCGTCGGCATCACTAAAAATCTTAAACCGTCGGCGCGTGGGGAATTGGAAATCACGGACGTGAATGTTGTGTATTTGAAGCAGAAGAAGTTACGCGTGCAACAATTGGCACGCGGTTTTGCGTGGCTGGACGCCGGCACGAGCAGCAGTTTGCATGATGCAAGCGCTTATGTGCAAACAATTGAAACGCGGCAGGGAATTAAAATCGGTTGCCCGGAAGAAGCGGCGTTTCGAAACGGGTTTTTGTCGTTAAAACAATTGGAGGAACAAATTTCCAAAATGCCGAATTGCGAATATCGTTCATATCTCGCCGAAGAAGTGGTTGCGGAGGCGAAACGATTACAAAAATGATTTTATTAATTGGCGCATCCGGCTACATCGGCGAAGCATTTGCAAAAGAATTGCGCCGCCGCAAAAAAGAATTTCTCTCGATTACACAACGTGACGTGGATTGCACTCGATTTATTCCGTTGCTGGAATTTCTGAAACGGACTAAGCCGAAATTTGTGGTCAATTGCGCCGGTTACACTGGCAAGCCGAATGTGGACGCATGCGAAGACCACAAAGCCGAAACGATTATCGGAAATGTTTTGCTGCCGCAAACAATTGCCCACGCCTGCGCCACGCTAAAAATTCCGTGGGGACAAGTTTCGACCGGATGCATTTATAACGGCGCAAAAATTATCGAGAACAATAAAACGAGAATCGAAACGAATTTGGCGAACCCGGAAGTGCGAAAATTAATTGAGGAATGGCCGGCGAAGATTTCAGGATTCGTGGAAACCGACGAACCGAATTTTACTTTCCGACATCCGCCATGCAGCTTTTACAGCGGGAGCAAGGCATTGGGTGAAGAAGCGATTCTTGGCGTTGGCGAAAATTATCTGTGGCGGTTACGGATTCCGTTCGATGAATTTGATGGCGCGCGAAATTATTTGAGCAAAGTGCAGCGTTACGCCAAAGTTTATGACAATGTGAATTCGTTATCGCATCGCGCCGATTTTGTGTGTGCCTGTTTGGATTTGTGGGAACGGCGCGCGCCATTCGGCATTTACAATGTAACGAATCCAGGTTTTATCACGACGCGTCAGGTCGCAGCATTGATTGTAAAATTTTTAAAATCCAAACGAAAATTTGAATTTTGGGAAAATGACGAAGAGTTTTACAAAGCTGCGGCGAAAGCTCCGCGCTCAAATTGCGTCCTGGACGTTTCAAAAATTTTAGCAACGGGCGTAAAAATGCGGCCGGTTGAAGAAGCATTGGAAGACTCATTGAAAAATTGGAAACCTGAAAAAAAGTCGTGAATTTATTAATCACAGGCGGCGCGGGATTTATCGGCTCGAATGTGATTCATCACATCATTGAGCGTCCGGAGATTTCCAGGCTGGTCAATTTGGATTGCCTAACTTACGCCGGACATTTGCAGAATCTTGAGAAAGTTTCGCGACACTCGAAATATATTTTTGAAAAAGTGGATTTGCGCGACAAAGCCGAAACACTCCGCGTGGTTCAGCAATATAAAATCACGCACGTAATGCATTTAGCGGCGGAATCGCATGTGGACCGTTCGATTTCCGGCCCGGCGGATTTCATCCAGACAAATGTCGTCGGCACTTTCAATCTGCTTGAAGCGTGTCGCGCGCAGTGGATTGAAAGTTTATCGCACACGTCGAAATGCGATTGCCGTTTCCATCATGTTTCGACCGATGAAGTTTACGGTTCACTCGGCGCAACAGGATTTTTTACCGAGACGACGCCTTATGCGCCAAATTCGCCGTATTCTGCGAGCAAGGCAGCGAGC
>JAJPKI010000204.1 GCA_021323835.1 Verrucomicrobiota bacterium
AAAGCATAAGTTGTGGGCGTGCCCGATGCGGTCCAATTGACCGTGTTGGTGTCCCAATCGCCGCTGTTAGCGCCGGTCCATGTCACCGCGCCCGCTGTCAGAACCGGCGCGACGAGTTCAAGCGTCGGCTTCAAATTGCCGCCGGTGTTGTCAATGGAAGCGGCCGACGGTGTAGCGCTGGCAGTATTGTGAAAGACTAAAGTAATTTTCGCGTCTCCATTGGTGGTGAGAAAACTTTTGAAATCGGCCAATGACAAAGTAATGTCCATTTCCGCGGTAGCAACAGGAATGGCTTGAGAAGCCAATGCAATTGTCGTCGTATTGGTTGGCAAGCCGCTGGCACTGTTGGCAATATTTCCGCAGGGCTGGTTATTCCATGTCATCGTATTTGTCCAAAGGTCGTCAAATTCGTTAGTGCCGCCGATGGTTGAATCAAGACCATAAACCTTCATTGTGTCGGAAGCCGTGCTTTCCGATTCGTATAACCGCAATGTCGCCGTTGTAATGCCGCTAATATTATGGGTCGCCAAAAATGAAGTTAAATCGAAACGCACGTAGGCGACGCGCGTATTGCTGTCATTAAGCCGCTTGGTCGAGAGAGTTTGTGATTCGTCCTGGTCGGCTGTAGCGGAGCTGCGCAGCACATAAGCGTTTTGCGAGGCGACAATTTCCGTCGTGTCAGCTTTCACCGCCAGCGCGGATAAAAATAAACCGCCCGCCAAAAACAAACTGCTCAAAAATTTCCGGCGGAAGAGAAACAACTGGGATTTCTGGATTTTCATAATTTGATTTGTTTTGACGCGAAATCCATCCGGCAGGACGATGTGCGTGTTAGTTAAATCTAACATCCATCGAAGATTCGCCTATAGCGATTTAGGGTTATGCCAGCGCGCTTGATTGAATGGCACAACTGTTTAAAATAGGATTTATCGCCATGTCCCTAATCCGGTTTGTTTTAAAATGTCTCGGAGCAATTGTCGGTTTGATTTTTGTTTCGTCGGCAGCCGTTGCTTCCACCAATTCCGAATGGTCGTTGCACCCATGGCGTTCCGATGACGGATTGCCGAACAACAACGTCACCAGCATTGCCCAAACACAAGACGGTTATTTGTGGGTGGCCAATCCCACCGCGCTCGCGCGATTCGACGGCGTCCGGTTTGAAACATTTTCACTCAAGTTATTCGGCCTCAATCCGGCGGGGCGAGTTCATGCTCTTGCCGACGGTCGCGACGGCGGCCTGTGGCTCGCCGCAGACCGCGCCGTCGTTCTCGCAAAAGGACAGCAAACGCAAACGTTCACAAATTTTTCGCCGGATTGGGCGGCGCAAACAATGTTTGAAGACAATGAAGGCTCGCTGTGGATAACATTCAACGACGGCATCGTCTGCCGTCTCAAAAAAAATGGCGAAGTGACCCATTTCACCACGCACGAAGGAATGCCCGACGGCCCGGTCTGTTCACTTATCAAAGACGACAAAGGACAAATCTGGTTCGCCAAAAGCGGGCAAAAGACAGGTCAAGTCGGTCTCTTTCGCGACGGCTATTTTCAAACCCTCCTCAATTTTGGCCCGCAAACTATTCGGGTCGCGGCGGGTCGTGACGGAGAAATTTGGATTTGCAATGGTTCGCATTTGTTAAAATTTCGCGAAAGCGAAAAACCGCAGGACGTCGGAAGCTTTTTGCCCGACCGTCAACATATTTTTCTCACGACATTGATGGTGGACAGCCGCGGCGCGGTCTGGATTGGAACGGGCGACAGCGGTTTGTTCCGCTTTGATGGAACAAATTTTGAACAGATTCCAACGTCGCATCCGCAAATTTCAGATTTGATGGAAGACCGCGAAGGCAATATCTGGGTCGCAACTGTCGGCGGCGGCCTGGACCGGTTGCGTCCGCGCGCCGTGGAATTGCAAGGTGTCCCGGAAGGTTTGCCGTTCGAATCAGTAATGTCGTTGTGCGAAGACAAAGATAAAATTCTCTGGGCCGCGACGCAAAATGGCGTGCTCGCGTATTGTCAGAATGGAATTTGGAACGCACTCGAAGCAACCAATTCTTTTTTCACGAATGCAAATTGGCGGGACGTATTCGTCACGTGCGTGGCATCCGGAAGCGACGGCGCAGTGTGGATTGGAACGAAAATGCGCACGGTGTATTGCATCAAAAATAAAAATCTCACCGCGCTGGCGCAAAAAGACGGCGTCATTTGCCGCAGAGTTCGCAGCTTGCTCGTCGCATCGAATGGCGATGTTTGGATTGGTGGCGAAGGACCGGATTCATTGCAGCGGTGGCGCAACGGCAAATTGAAAACTTTCCAGGTTCCCTCCGGCGTGCGCTTGCTGCGAACAATGGTTGAAGATGCCGCAGGCGATATTTGGATTGGAACGTCCGGCGGAAGTTTGCTCCGAATCAGCGGTGACATTCTCACCGACGAAACCGCAAAAATAAATGATTCATTATTGTCCATCCGCTCCCTTTGCGTCACACCGGATGGCAGTCTATGGATTGGTTCGCCCGGACGCGGACTTGGACGTTTAAAAAACGGACATTTTGCTGCCGTGACCAGCGCCAACGGGCTTTACGACGATTACATTTCGCAAATTGTTGCGGATGAACACGGCTATTTATGGTTCGGCAGCGATGGCGGCATTTTCAAAGTGCAACTCGACGAATTGCAAGCTGCTCTTGACGGAAAAAATTTCCGTGTGCGCTCGACGCATTACGGCAGCGATGAAGGCCTGTCGAGTTTGCAAGCAAACTTCGACGTCTCTCCCGGCGCCATTCGCAGCAGCGATGGCCGCGTTTGGATTCCAACGCGCACCGGTTTGACGGTCATCAATCCCAATACGCTGATTGAAAATCCCGAACCGCCGCCGGTGTTGCTGCGACAGGTCAAAGTGGATGAACAAATTGTCGCAATTTATGGCGGCGTCATGCCCGTGGAAAATTTTGCCAGCTTGCAAAATCCAAAAACCATTTTGCGCCTGCCGCCGTCGCATCGCCGCGTGGAATTTGAATTCACGGCCATCAATTTCACCGCGCCGGAAAATATTTATTTCCGCTGCAAACTGGATGGGTTCGATGACGATTGGGTCGAAGCCGAAACACGCAGCGCCATTTATCCGCGGCTGGGCGCGGGCAAATATCAATTTCACGTCCAGGCCCGCAACGGCAGCGGCCCGTGGAGCGACCTCTCCACGCCGCTGGTCATTGTCGTCACGCCCTTTTTCTGGCAAACGTGGTGGTTCCAACTTGCCATGCTTCTGTTGTTCACGTCCACCGTCATCGCCATTGTGCGCTACATGTCGTTCCGCCGTTTGCGCCTGAAATTGCACGCGCTCGAACAACAAGCCGCGCTCGACAAAGAACGCGCTCGAATTGCCCGCGACATTCACGACGACCTCGGCGGCAGCATGACGCAAATCACCTTGTTGAGCGGATTGGTTTCGCGCGATATTTCCAAGCCGGAAAAAGCGACTGATTATGCCAACCGCATTTCTTCGGCGGCAAAAAATGTCACCGATTCGCTCGATGAAATTGTCTGGGCCGTCAATCCGCGCAACGACACGCTGCCGCACCTCATCAATTACCTCGGCAAATTCACATCCGAATATCTCGCCGCCTCCGGCCTCAAATGCCGCATGAATTTGCCGCAGCACCCGCCGGAGCAATTTGTTTCGTCTGACGCGCGGCACAATTTATTTCTCGCCGTCAAAGAAGCGTTGAACAACGCCGCGCGCCATTCCGATGCGAGCGAAATTTTTCTGCAAATCGGCCTCGACGAAAAGACGATGAGTGTGACCATTGCCGACAACGGTCGCGGCTTCAACGGCGCGCCGCAAAACGGCACCGCCGAAGGCTTGCATAACATGCGCCAGCGAATGCAGGACATCGGCGGCCAATTTCAAATCGAAAGCAAACCCGGCGGCGGCACGAAAATTAATTTCGTTTTTCCCTTGTCCGATTCTACGAATGGAAAATAATTTTCCCATGCCCATCACCGTTTCCATCGTCGAGGACAACCGCGGCACGCGAGAGAGCCTCGAAGATTTGCTCAATGGCGACGGCAATATCAAATATCTGGGCAGTTACACTTCCGGCGAGGCCGCCGTTGCCGAAGTGCCGAAGAAAAAGCCGGACGTGCTGCTGGTGGACATCAATTTGCCGGGCATGAACGGCATCGAATGCGTGCAGCAATTGAAGGAAAAAA
>JAJPKI010000292.1 GCA_021323835.1 Verrucomicrobiota bacterium
TTCAACCGCAAAATCTTGACAGCTTCCTTCAGTGAGCGTAATCATCGCGGAAATCCCGATTCAATGGCCACACGCATTTTTCTCATCACAGGAATTCTCGTGCTTCTCGTCGTGGCGGCACTTTTTATTTTTCACAAATCCAAAAAGCCGATGCCCCCGCCGCGTGTTGCTAAAAATCCGCCGCGACCTGCCGGACTCGCGGGAAATGGTGACTTCAATTGGGATGACCGCGGTAATTTGATTGTCAACGGTAGTTTTGAAACGCCGGAAATTCCGCCGCTGAAGCCGGGCGAATTGCCGAAAGTTTTGTGGGACCGCGCAACTGCCGATGAAATGAAACCGTGGGAAACCGATGGCGAAAATTTTGAAATTTGGGCAAATGGTTTGACAATGCCGCGCGGCAACGCAACGGTGAAAATTACGCCGGTCAAATCCGCCGTCGGGAATCAAAATATCGAAATCATTTCCGACCCCATTATGGGCGACAACGGTTGGAAAATGACCGGCGCAGTCTGGCAAACAGTCAAGACGACGCCCGGGACGAGCTACGAATTTTCGTTTTTCCACAGCGAACGCCCCGGCGCGCACTCGACGCTTACAGTTTCGCTCAACAGTAATATCATTGCCCAAATCAAAGAAGACGGCACGCAATACGGCACGTTGTATTGGGAACAATTTGAAACCAACTTCGTTGCCGACAGCACAAACACAACCGTGAAATTTTCGGATGAAACGGATGTGCTCGGGCAAGGAACCCATTTGGACGGTGTGCTGTTGCGATGGGAATAAAATTATGACTTCATCCAAACCCATTTTACAAATTGCATTTTCATTTTTGCTTGCGATTTTCTTTTCCGGCTGTTGCACGGCAAAAAAATCTTTGCCCGTTGGCAGCGAACAGAACCGCAGCGATTGGATGCGCGGCAAATGGGGCGTGATGACGCATTACCTCGCCGACTGGCAGGCGCGCGACCACGACATCGCGATGAGTCCTGAGCAGTGGAACAAAATGGTGGACAATTTCGATGTGGAAGGCCTCGCCGACGAAATCAAATCCACCGGCGCGAGTTATCATTTCCTGACTGTCGCACAAGGCTCGTCATATTTCATTTCGCCGAATGCGGCGTGGGACAAATATTTGAGTCTCGGCACGAATAAAGCCGCGCATCGCGATTTGATTTTGGACATGGCGAAGGCTGAAGCCAAACGCGGTATCAAGTTAATTGTCTATTCCACTTGCACCGGCCCCGGCGACGCGCGTTCTTCGCAATTTAATAAAAATGCGACAACGCGCGACCATCGTAACATTGAACACATACTTGCGTGGGAAAAGGTGATTCGCGAATGGTCATTGCGCTGGGGCACGAACATTTCCGGCTGGTGGTTTGACGGCTGTTACAATCCCAATCAGCTTTATGATTTTCCCGACGCGCCGAATTTTCAAAGTTTCGCCGCCGCCGCCCGCGCGGGAAATCCGAAGGCCGTCGTCGCCTTCAATCGCGGCGTGATTGACCGTGTCATTTCCATCACGCCATTCGAAGATTATACGGCGGGCGAAATCAACGAGCTTCAAACCTCGCTCATTCGCCGCGCGACGCCGGACGGACTCGTGGACGGCGCGCGAATTCACAAATTGAGTTATCTCGGCCAAAGTTGGGGAACCGGCCAGCCACGCTACACAAATTTGGACGAAGTTGTCATTCCATGGACGCGCAAAATCATTGACGCCGGCGGCGCAATGACTTGGGACGCGCCGATTCAACCAAGCGGATTGATTGCGACAAATTATTTGGAACAACTTCGCGCGATTGGAAAAGCCGTTGCGGAAAGAGGAACGAATTCAGTCGCCGCAAAATCGCCGTAATCAAACATCCGCTTCAGGAAATCGTTCGCGAATTTTTGCGCGAAGCAATATCTCATCATCCGGTTGGTAGCGGCGACGGTTGATGAGCCGCTGAATCGCATCGAGCAATTCCATCCAATCCTCCAGCGGCGGTTCGGGAACCGGTTGCCACACATCGTAACGCTTCTCGCGCTGGAAAAATTTCCAATCGCGCCCGATATGCTGCGCGTAGACTTGCAATTTCACGCCATCTTCGGTGACGCGCTTCCAACTGATTTCGGCTTTGGGCATTATTTTTTAATTTGGCTGTATTGCGAATAATTTTGCAAAAGATTTTCCTGAAATTTGTCGAATTTTTCAATCGAAGGAATTGCAGAACTCGCGGAATTGGTTTCAACGAAAATGGTTTTCGCGCCGTTGTTGACGATGGCGTAAGTTTTCAGTCCATTCGTCCCGGCATTTTCCGTTTCGCGATTGCCACAAATAAAATTGCTGCCTTCGACGATGCCGAATTGCTGAAACGCATTGAGATAAATCGTCCGGTCGGCATGTGCGCGGTCGGAATAAAGCGACGTGCCCTGATAAAGTTGATCATCCGGCGTCGCAATGCCGAGTAAATCTAAAATCGTCGGCAGCAAATCCACTTGCGAGCCGACGGTGTCGTTGACGCTATAATTTTGTTTGGCCGGGTCCATGATGATGAGCGGCACATTGGCGAGTTGCGGCGTCACCGCCCAGCCATGGCCGACCGGTCCGCCATTCTCGCCAAGCATTTCGCCGTGGTCGCCGGTGATGATGACGAGCGTGTTGTCGAGCAAACCGGAATTTTTCAATTCATCGAGAATCGAAGCGATAATCCAATCCATGTAAAGCAGGCTGTTGAGGTAAGCCGGCGTGAAATCACCGGGCGTTTTGATGGAATATTTTTTAAACTGCTCGGGAATTCCATCGAACGGATTGTGTGGCGCAGCGGGAACGTAAGTCAGAAAAAATTTTTGATGGTTCGTCGCGTATTGCCGGATTTGCAACTGCATCGCGCGCAACGTTTCTTCTTCCGGCAGGCCCCACGAAATTGTCGCGCCTGGATTTCGTTCCGGCATTGTATCGGTGTCATACATCATGCCGATGCTGCGTCCTTGCAGAAAATCGCGAAAGCCCGTGTAATCGAAATACGACGAATAAAACAAAGAATTGTCGTAACCGTTGTCGCGCAAAATTTCGAACAGGCTCTTCACCGGCACACGGTGAAACGTGAACGCATCGTAATCTTTTACCGGATAAACTCCGGTAAAACTCGCGAAGCGCGCGTAAATGGAGCCTTCGAAAGCGGAAAAGAAATTCGGGAACAATTCCATGCGGTTCGTGTATTGCGACAACAGCGGCTCGGTATTTTCCGCGCCGCTAAACAGCGAAAGAAATTTGTTGTAAGTGGACTCTTGAAAAATCACGACGACATTCAAATCACGCCGCGCATTGTGAGGCGGCGACGGCAATTGCAGCATCGAACTTTCACCAAGTTGCGCGGCGGTTTGGCGAACGGCATTTTCATCCATCACGGAACTGTCGAGTTTTGCAAACATCGGCGTGCTCGCGGCCAATAAAATTGCCGATTGTCCTTCCACTTTGTCATTTGCCGCGAAAAAACGCCCAAGAAGTCCCAGCAACAAAAACGTAACAACTAAAAATCGCAGACCGCCGCCGATGCGCGCGGATTCGTTTATTTTTTCACGCCGCCACAATCCGATGACAATTGCGTAAAGCGCGACAATCACGACGAGCGCGGCAATCAATCCCGGTAAATACGATTTTGAAAGGCGCCAAATCATTTTCGGGTCGGCGCCAAAATGAATGGCCTGCCAATCCAGCCGGATGCCCATGATTTGCGACAACCGCAAATCGGCCAGTGCAATGAGAATTAAAATTAAATTGATGACGTCGAGCCACAACAGCGATGCTTTCGGCAGCCAGCGGCGGTAAATGGTTGCGACAACGAGCAAAATTGCCGCGATAAAAAACGCGCCGAGAAAATAACGCGGCAATGTCAGTCCAAGAAAAAGCAGGTAGCGATAATTCAGCGCATTGTCAAAATTGACATTCGTCAGCAGCAAAAATGACACGGACGCAAACGGCAGCAGCCACAGCCATTCGGCGGCAATTTTTTTTCGCCACGCCAACGCGCTCAATCCAACGAATAAAGCGATGCTCCAACCCCACAACGTCGTCGCTTCCGGATCGTCGAGCACGGGCTGGTTTTCATGCGATTGAAAAATTAAAAATAAAAATCCGAACCACAGCCACGGTGCAACGGTGCACAACCAATTGCCTCGCTGCAAAATTCCCGTTCCCGCCGCGGCGCACGCGATGCCGAGGCAATCCGCCGTGAGCAACGCCGTCCGGCAGATTGTTAAATCGCGTTCGTAAGCCAACAAATAAGCGACAGCAAAAATAATTGTCGCATGCAAAACCAGATGCTCGCGTTTTGTCCGCGCCAAAATATAATAAACTGCCGCGTAAACAAAAATCCATGCCGCCAAAAACGGCGATTGGAAGAAAAAACTTTGGCTCGCATACCAGCGTAAATCCCACCACGACAGCGTGTGGTCGAAGAGCGGGTAAAGAAAATTATGGCCGTCGAATTTCAAAGTGAACAAAATGAATACGCCGCCCGCGGCGAGCACGAGCGCATTTGCCGCGCGAACGGACGGCGTTCCTTTGGCCGCGCAACGCCGCGCGAATTGCCACAAATTCAGCGCGACCAGTGCAACAAAAAGATAAAACGCGGCGTCATCCAGCCAATCGTAAGTTTCGCTCACGATACGCCAATGCACTTCATACAAATGTTTGCGGAACCCGGCGAGTTGAATCAATTGCAGCGAACAAAGCGCGGCGAAGAGCAGGGCGATGCGGCCGGCGACGTCCCACGGAATCGTCCACGATGATTCTTTGGCGCGTGTTTCGGATTTGGACATTTTTATCGGCCGCAAAAGAATACGAAGGTCGCAAAATTAATTTTCATTTGTGAACTTTGTTTTTCGCGGCACTTATTTTGGTTCCAAATCAATTGAAGCGACAGCCATTGCCGCAATGCCTTCTTCGCGGCCGATGAATCCCATTTTTTCATTCGTCGTGGCCTTGATGCCGATTTTTTCGAAGTTGATGCCGAGCGCTTCGGCGATTTTCAATTTCATTTCCTTGATGTGCGGATAAATTTTCGGTTCCTGCGCGAGGATGGTGGAATCCACGTTGATAATTTTTCCGTTGCGCAAAGCCAGCACGCGCGCGGCTTCCTGCAAAAAGATTTTGCTCGGCGCATTCTTCCAGCGCGGGTCGGTGTTCGGGAAAAAATGGCCGATGTCCGGCTCGCCCATCGCGCCGAGCAGCGCGTCGCAAATCGCGTGCATGAGCGCGTCGGCGTCCGAATGGCCGTCGAGACCTTTGGTGTGCGGAATCTCGACGCCGCCGAGAATCAATTTTCGTCCGGCGACCAATTCATGAACGTCATAACCGATGCCAACGTGAACCATGTGAAAAATCTATCGGCAAACTTTAAACTAACCAAATGAATTTTCTCAAAGACTTTCAACTTGAAAACTGTATTTCTACAATCACACTTACAATTCAATGAGCCGATTGGATTTCATCGAACGTGAAGCTCGCGCAAATATGGAATTTCACTTAAAAAACCTAGATGCGTTAAAAAAAGAAGCTCAAGATACGCTAAAAATCCTTTTTTTAATTCTTTCAGCGGGATCTGGTTACACGGTTAAACTTTTTGCGGAAGGTGATTTTAGTTGGGGATTTGTATTTGGCTTTGTGACTGTATATCTAATCTGTGTCGCAATTTATTTAACATTACGTTGTCTGGCGGCTGGGGATGTAATGCCCCCTTCAAATGAACCAAAAAATTTAAGCTCAAGGGATTACACGCTTGATCAATTACGTGAAGAAGATTTAAAAAGACTCCAAAGAGGAATTGATTTTAATCAAGCGCGAAATGAAACGCTGGGTCAACGATTGAACAATAGCCGCATTTTAATTTGTTGCAGTCCAATAGCATTAGTCTTCGCGTGGTTTTTAAATCACGCAATAAATCTTTATTTCGGCTTACAAACCTTTTAATTATTTAATTGGACCGCGAGTTCCCGGTTTTGGATCGGGCAGCGGTGGCTGTGGTGCGCTTGCCATATCGAAAGCCTGTCACTTGTTAGAATTTTTACAAGGGATTTATAAATAAAAAAGAACAGCCGGAGCACAGGCAAGCTCCGGCTGAGTGGGTTAGGCGCTAGTTGCTTGCGCCCGGGAAGATTCTATGCGGCTCGCGCCAGCGGACGTTCGGTATCTTCGCCGATTTCCGCCGTGATGTTGCAATGCGATTTCGCCAATTCGGTCAATTTCTGGTCGGCCGCTTTTTCTTCAGACAAAATTTCGTCGAGAATTTGCGCCGCTTCTTCATTTTGCAATTGCTTCGCCCAATCACGCAGGCTGCCGTAAGTGGCGATTTCGTAATGCTCAGCTTTTTGCGCGGCGGCAATCAACGCAGCATTAATCGTCGGATTCTTTTTGTTGTCAGAAATCATTTCTTCGCCTTCCTTGATGATGCCGATAATGGCCGGACAACGTTTGCTCCACGGCGATTCATCGCAAAGCTCGAATACGCGTTCGCATTTTTGCATGTGGCCTTCCGTTTCCGCCAAATGCGATTCAAATGCCTCGCGCAAATCTTCATGCGTCGCGGCTTTTGCCATTTTCGGCAATGCTTTTGTCAATTGTTTCTCCGCGTAATACGCATCCGCCAAACTGTCCAAAAATAATTGTTCTAACGTCTTCATAAAA
>JAJPKI010000010.1 GCA_021323835.1 Verrucomicrobiota bacterium
GAACGTTGAACTACAGTAAAGTTGGTTGGGGCGGACAAATCAACTTGAGCCAACTTGTTTTTAAAAAGCTGTCGATGAGGCGCGGGATTTGTTTGCGTGATAAAAATTTCTGCGCCGACAGGTAAGACTGTTAGAAAAACAAGAACCATACACCCCGCAATCATAAGGCGTTCCCAAATTCTTTTTGCATTCATAGCCAAAACGGCAAATCTGTAATGCCAAACTCAACAAGGAAGAAATATCTCGCGCTGAACAAAATAACCTTCCGATTTCCTTGATTTCGGTTTTCTCAAATTATCCGCTAACCGTCAATAACAAAAATAGTTTAGACAATGGTTTATACTGTTTTTAATCCGCAGCGTAATTGGAATATCTTTTTGGCAACCGCAAGGTTTATGCGAAATCTTCGGACTTAAGGAACGAATTGCGCATAAGCTGCTGGTCTATTAGTTGTTTTTTGCCGCGTGGAACGGGCGATTTACCAGATAAAAATTAAGCTGCGATTGAATTGAATTCTCGCGTGGAATGTCGTTTTGAGATTTAGCTATTTCCGACGCGCGTTGCGCTGTTGTAACGGCTTCTGAATAACGACCGGCTTCGGCATACGCTGCCGCCAGCGTGGAGAGGATGTTCAAATCCTGACCGCCCGTGAGTTGGCTCGCATGTTCTGCCAATTCAACGGCTTTGTTTCCATTCCGAACCGCCGGATCCGGATTGGTCGCATATATCCACGCCAGATTATTGCACGCGGCGACAAAGTCGGGCTCAATTTTTAGCGCCTCTTCATAATGGTTGATTGCTTCGGCGATTTGTCCTTTTTGAAGAAGCACTGAAGCGAGGTTGCTCTGCGCTTTTGCTTCGCGCGGATTGATTTCTAAAGCTTTTTGATACTGGAATTCCGCGTCATCGGCCCGGCCAAGTTTCATCAAGGCGTTTCCTAAATTGATGTGTGCGTCTGCATAATCCGGTTTCAATTCCAAAGTTTTTTTGTAATGAATAATCGCATCGTCTGTTCGGCCTTTCTGCAAAAGAGAGTTGGCCAAATTAAAATGAGCGAGGGCGTAATTAGAATTCACGGTCAAGGCGTTTTGAAATTGGATAATCGCCTCGTCCAATTGTCCTTGCGCTGAAAAGGCGTCGCCAAGGGATAAATAATTTGCGGCGTTGGGTTCGATTTCTATGGATTGACGATATTGAATGATTGCGTCGTCAAATTGCTTTTTTTCAAGAAGCGCGTCGCCAAGATTATTATGCGCGACGACGTTTTTATCTGTTACCGCAAGCGCATGCTTGAAGAGCGTTTCGCTGTCGTGCCACCAGCCGATTTCATGATACGTCAAAGATGCGCACGCGAGAATTGATGCTGTTGCCATCGCTGTCCGAATGAAGGTTTGCTGCTTCAACGCGTTCGTCCATTCACATGCGCCCCATACCAGGCATAAGAGCAAGCCGATTTGCGGAATATAAGTGTAACGGTCGGCCATGGCTTGTTGCCCGACTTGCAATAAGCCGATAACGGGAACAAGCGTTCCCAAAAACCATAACCATCCGACCAGCAAATACGGGCGTCGCGTGCGTTGCCAAATAAAAAGAACAGAGATCGCAAATAAAATTGCTGCCGCTGACAACACGACAGGCAGCGGCCAATGGTCGGGCCGCGGATAATAAATTGCCAGGTTCTCCGGCCAGAATAATTTGCCGATGTATCGCGCATATGATACCGCTGCATTTTCAATCCGGTCGGAAAAAGGCAGGTGATTCAGATTAACAACCGCATGTTCATGTTTCTGGGCAATCACAGCGACAATTGACGCCAAAAACATAATCACGAAGAACGGCCATTTCTCCACCAGCAAAGGACGAATATCTTTTTTGCTTTCCAACCGTTTCAACGGCCAGTAATCCAATAATAGGAAAATAAATGGCAGTGTCACCAGCATCGGCTTGGCCATCAGCCCAAGTGCGAATAAAATTAACGCCCATAAATAATTTTTTGTCGATGGTGATTTCTCCCGAATTTTTCTGGTGTAGCCGACATAAGCGAGCAACGCCGCCACCCCAAACGTCGTGCTCAATACATCCTTTCGCTCCGCAACCCACGCCACCGATTCTACGCGCAACGGATGCAAGCCGAACAATGCCGCGAGAACGAAACTTCTCCACGTTGCTCCCGTCAGCCGATGGAATAACAGGAAAACCAAAACCGCATTTGTCGCATGGAGCAATACGCTTGTCAGATGATGTCCCCATGGTTTCAACCCATAAATCTGGCAATCGAGCATGTGCGAAAACCATGTGAGCGGAAGCCAGATACCGCCATCAGTTCCGTAAAATGCCCATCCCAAATTCTTCCATGTTAATCCATCATTGACCTGAACATTCTGCGTGACATAAATCGGATCGTCGTAATTGATAAAACCGTTTTTGAGAATCGGAAGAAAGACGCTGGCAACTATCGCGAACAATAATACACTCAAAAAAAATGGCGCATTGAATCCGCGTGGATTTTCGCGTGGTTTATGCCGCTTCATCGAGGGAGGTTAATTTTAATTAACCATCGGTTCAAGTTGGCAAATTCAATTTAAATTAAAGCGACGAAGAAATGAGGGTGAATTCTGCAGCTTTAGTAAGGAACATGCGTAAAACGGAAAAAGCCAACCGCAAAACCTGTGCAAAAGCCAACATTGGACGATGGCGATTATGTGGGGGGTGTCCACATTTGCGGTTCCAGTTTGCTTCCTAGATCCCCAAAAGATGATTGTCGGGCTAAAATAGGGCGCGGGTGCGGGTCGCAGGCTGTTACGTTTCATTTTGGAGCGTAACACAAAACGTAACAGGATTTGTGAGAATGAAATTCTTCTTAAATAGTTGATAATTAAGTAGTAGTAGTAATGGTGAGTTCTGCTGTTACGTTTGTTACGTTTGTTACGCCAAAAACATGTGTCTCATCACGCGCGCGCGCGCCCGCGCGCACACGCACACGCACACGCGAGACACCTTTAAATGGCGTAACAAACGTAACAGCGTAACAATTTAAGTAAGTGGTTAAAAATTAAATGCTTACGATGTTACGTTTTTTGTTACGTTTCTAAAAAATTAAAAGTAACAGGCGTAACAGGCTGGAAAATTACTGGTAAAAGTCTAAATCGGAAAAAAATTCATATAGCTTCCGGCACGGGGCAAGGGTAGCGTAAAAAATTTTCAAAAATATTCCCCAACGACCTGCCCACCCCCTTTAGGGTGCAATTATGAAAATGAACTTGAATACCTTTATCCTGTGAACTCGGACCAAACAACTATGCTCTCAGTGCATCGTTTGCCCGGCAGACTCACGCCGGAGCAAGTTGCGATGTGCCTTGGATTCGAACAATCAAACATTTCGATTCTTGTGCGCGCAAAACTCTTAAAACCTCTTGGGCATCCGCCCGCCAATGGTAATAAATTTTTTGCCTCGTGTGAAATTGAACGCTTGCGAATTGATGTTGATTGGCTAAGCCGCGCTTCTGACGCGCTCGTCCGACATTGGAAAAAGAAAAATTCAGCCAAAACAAATGTTAAAAACAATCTCTGAATTTTAAATGCATAACCAAATTCAATTTATTCTTCGCGGAAAGCGCTTAAGAACATCCAGCGCACCTTTCCTTTTGATTTTGATGAGGTCGTTGCGTGCCTTTTTCAATCCGGCTTTTATAGCACGTTTCGCCAATTCGCTACAATCAACTCCCAATTCGGCCATGATTTCTGCGAACTGCTTTCCCAATTCAGCATCCGGTCGGCAGGCGATTAATTTAATAACTACAATGGTTTTTTTCTTGTGTGGTTTCATAAACATTTAAACTGTTAACATGTTAATTTTACGGCCGCATAAATATCCTATTTTGGGATATTCAGTCAATATGTTTAATGATTATGTCCGATGCCGAAATCCATTTTCAGTGTTGGGCAGGAACGACTTCAAGATTTGTTGCGCCAAACGCGCCTACAGGCTGGTTTTACGCAGGTGCAGTTGGCCAAGAAATTGGGGCGACCTCAATCGTTCGTTTCAAAATATGAAAGCGGTGAGCGTCGGTTGGATTTGGTGGAATTAAGGCTCATATGCAAAGCGCTCGGCATTCCTCTTACGAAATTCGCCAAGCAGTTTGAGAAATCGTTGTGAATTGATCTTCTGCTGATTTAACGAAAACCGAAACTTGCTTGTCCTGCTTCAAATTTTGGGTTTTAAAATGCCATTAGAAATTAAACCGATTCTGTATTTAAAATTTCTCGGATTTTATGTGCCAATGCTGATGGTGTAAAAGGTTTTTGTAAAAGTGACACGCTAGGATTTAGCACGCCTTGATGGACTATGGCGCTTTCGGTATAAGCAGAGGTAAAAAGAATCTTCGTTTGCGGGTGCAGTGCGCGAACGCGGTCCGCCAATTCGTTGCCGCTCATCTGTGGCATGACAACATCGGTGAACAGCAAATCGATGTGTCCGCAGCCTTGCTGATGGACGAGCTTCATCGCCTCCACGCCGTTGGTCGCAGCGAGCACGCTGTAACCCAAGCGTTCAAGCAATGCGCTTGCCATTTCGCGCAGTGACTGATCATCTTCGACGAGTAAAATCGTTTCCGTTCCACGCGGCAAATCGCCAGATGTTTTGTATTGTGCAGGCGGTTTGATTTCTCCTTCAACCGGTGGCAAATAAATTTTAACCGTCGTGCCGCGCCCAAGTTCGCTATAAATGGCGATATGTCCGTCGCTTTGTTTGATGATTCCGTGGCATGTGGCCAGTCCCAATCCTGTTCCTTTGCCAACACCTTTGGTCGTAAAAAATGGCTCGAACACGCGCGCTTTGATTTCTTCGCTCATGCCCGCGCCGGTGTCGGCGATGGCAAGCATCACGTAATCGCCAGTTTTCAAATCAGGAAAGCGGCTGACGTAATTATTATCGAGTGGAACATTCCGCGTCTCAAGTGTCAGTTTGCCGCCATTCGGCATTGCATCGGCGGCGTTCATCGCCACATTGATAACGACTTGTTCAATCTGTCCGGCGTCGGCGCGCACACGTTTCAAATCAGCGTCAGGATTAAAACTGACTTGCACATTGCGCCCCATCAGGTGCAACAGCATATTTTCCATGCCGACGACGATGGCGTTCAAATCCAAAATCTGCGGCTGAAGAATTTGTTTGCGCCCGTAAGCAAGTAATTGCCGCGTCAACGTCGCCGCGCGATCGGCGGCTTTGCGAATTTCCGCCGCGTTTTTTGCAAGCGAACTTCCCGACGGCAAATCTTCAAGCAGCAATTCACTCTGGCCAATGATGGCGGTCATAATGCTGTTGAACTCGTGTGCAATGCCGCCAGCAAGCCTGCCAACAGTCTCCATTTTCTGTGATTGGAGCAAATGTTCCTCGACGCGTTTGCGCTCAAAAAATTGTCCGAGCTGATTGCCGACGTTGTTGAACGATTGCAACAAATCTTCGTCGCGTTCTCGGATTTCGCGACTGAAAAATTCAATGACGCCGCCGACGCCGCTGCCGATGAAAATGGGAAAGGCCAGCGCCGTGTGCAATTCAGCTTGTTTGGCTACGGCCGCACGCTGAAAATTTTCCATCTGTGTCACATCGTTAATCCATAGCGCTTCGCCGCTGGCGTAGGCTCGTCCGGGAATTCCGGAGCCGCGTGCGAAAGTCTTCTGCAAATTCGCGGTTTTGAAGTCGCCTTTGATTTCTTCAGCGATCCAGATTTCTTCACAACACAAAACGCTTGCCCGATGATCCATCATCCAAAATATTCCCACGTCCCAATTCAAAATTCCGCAAAGAGTTTGCAGTGTTTCCCGTATGGCTTGTTCCCATGACGGCGACTCGGCCAAAATCCGGTTGACAGCATATTCAACGCTTAACTTTTGCTCCGCGCATTTGCGCGCGGTGATGTCGTGCTGGACGGCCACAAAATGAGTCGTTTTTCCACCTGCATTGCGAATGGGTGCAATTTGCCATTCCAGATTGAAATCTTTTCCATCTTTGCGGTAATTGATTGTTTCGCCTTCGAATGTTTTGCCGCGCGCAAGATTTCCCCGGAGTCGGGCCAAAACGGTTTTGTCAGTGCGCGGTCCCTGTAAAATCCGGGGTGTTTTTCCAAGAACCTCATCGGCGGAATAACCCGTTATTTGGGTGAAGGCGGGATTGACGAAAAGAATTCTTGGTCCCGGTAAATTAAGTTCCGCATCCGTGATTACGACAGATTCCCTGGCATTTTCTACAGCAGAAGCGAGAAGCTGCAACGATTCGCCGGACTTTTCACGTTCAATAATCTGCGCCCGCAGCACAGAGTTCAAAGTGCTCGCCCCAAGCAGCATCAGTTCCAACAACGCCGCCAAACTGATGAGGCGAAGTTTTGCGTTCCTAATCGCGGTTATGAAATTGCGGGCATCAAAATCTACGCCAAGCACAGCTTCCACATGTCCCGAGGGATCGTGCAAAGGCTCAAATGCGCTGATCCATGTTCCCCAGCGGTCGGTGATCGGAACGAAGTCGAAATTCGCCTCTCCGCGAAAGGCGCGTTCCAATCCTGCATCCGGCTCATCATAGACTTCACCGACGGGCGTGCGTTGCTCGCGTTCTCCGTCATAAATGCCGTTGTGGTTATAGTCCGTTTCCGAATCAACAATGAAAACATTTTTTCCATTGGGCAGCTTGCGGAGTGTGTAAATATCGCTCACGTCGGGATTCAGTTTTTCCCAGGTCTTTTCCGTCTCAATCAGGTTCAGGTAAAGCGGATCATTTCCGACAACATCACTCGGTAATTTCCAGTGTCCACGCTTTTCCATCTCATCGCCATACAGCCGCGCAAAATCTTGCGTGAGACTTTTAATGCGATTCCATTCCCAGTGGCCGGCTTGTTCCGACAGATACCAACCGACACCGAGCAACAACACCGCAAAAATCCAAACGCGCCATGGCAAGCGCGCAAACTTCACTTTCTGAAGCCACCAATATTGGATAATGAAAGCCGCAATGCATAATATCACAAAGATAAGAAATGAAATTTGTTCTGCGAGCCAGATTTGCATGATCTTTTCTGTTAAGGATTCCGTCCGCCATTTTTTTCATCTAGCATTTCACGGACTTTGCGGGCGAGCGTCGCAGGCGTGTAAGGTTTCTGTAAAAACTCCGCGCCCGGATCAAGCATGTCATGCTCGGCGATTGCTTCGTCCGTATAGCCGGAAGTAAAAAGAATTTTCAAATCGGGAAAAGTCGCCTTGAGCCACTCGGCCATGACTTTGCCGTTCATCTGGGGCATAACAACATCGGTGATGACCAGTTTGATCGGCTGACCTTTGGCTTCCCGCACCACGCGCAAGCCTTCCTGCCCGTTGCTCGCGCGCAAAACATTGTAGCCTTGTGCTTCTAAAATATTGCACGCCAGATTGCGCACCGATGGCTCGTCTTCCACAAGCAATAAAGTTTCCGTCCCGCGCAGCAATGATTTTGTTGCGGCGGGTTGCGCGGCAGTATCTAACGGCTGGTCTACTCGCGGAAAATAAACTTTGAATGTCGTGCCTTTACCTAATTCGCTCTGCACGTCAATGTAGCCGCCGCATTGCTTTACGATACTTTGGCATGTCGCCAACCCGAGTCCCGTCCCTTTACCTTTTGGTTTAGTCGTGAAGAACGCCTCAAAAAGGCGTGCCTTGACTTCATCGCTCATGCCCGCGCCGGTGTCTGCGACGGACAACATTACATAAGCGCCGGGCTTGGCGGCGGGATTTAAGTCCACGACATTTTCATTGAGCGAAATATTTTGCGTTCCAACGATGAGCTTGCCGC
>JAJPKI010000249.1 GCA_021323835.1 Verrucomicrobiota bacterium
GCCTTGCGTTCTTCGGGCATAAGCGAGGTCAGTTCCAATTCTTTGAACGCGCTCGTCGGCACAAATGGAATTTGCGCCCAATGTTCTATGATTTCCGGCGTAAGCTTTCGCGCTTCGCAAATTGTTCGGTAAGCGGAATTGTATTTGAATTGCAGCGCAAATAATTCCAACGCGAACGAATCGAAATTTTCTTTTTGAAAGCCGGAAGAAATCGAATCGCGCAAGCGCGCGGCGAAGTCTGAAAGTTCTTTATTCATGCGGTGTTTGTTTACGGCTGGTTTTCCGCGACAGCCGACGAACATAGTAACACGAACCGCTTTCGCCGCAAGCGAGATTGCCTTTGCTACATTTGCGAGGCACACTGACGATTCGACAATGAGCAAACGGTTTTACATCACCACCGCGATTGATTACGTCAACGGCCAGCCGCATCTCGGCCATGCCTACGAAAAAATCATCGCGGACGTCATCGCCCGCGCGCGTCGCAGCCTCGGTGAAGAAGTTTTTTTTCTGACCGGCTTGGATGAGCACGGCCAAAAAGTGCAGCAGGCCGCGATTGCAGAAAAAAAATCGCCGCAGGCCTATTGCGATGAACTCGCGGCGGATTGGAAAAATTTTGCAAAGAAATTGGAACTGGCGAATGACGATTTCGTCCGCACGACCGAACCGCGTCACAAGGAATTTGTGCAGACGACTTTATCCAAGCTCAACGATGCCGGACAGTTTTACCGAAAAACTTACGCGGGATTTTATTCGACGAAGGAGGAAACATTTCTCACGGAAAAAGACCGCTTGCCCGATGGCACATTCGATCCGACTTACGGCGAAGTCGTCGAATTGAAGGAAGACAATTATTATTTCAAGTTGGGCGCGCACCAGCAATGGCTCATCGATTACATCGAAGCGAATCCTTTGTTCATCCAGCCGGATTATCGGCGCAACGAGGTTCTTGGCTTTCTTAAAAATAATACGCTCGAAGATTTGTGCATTTCACGTCCGGCGGCGCGGCTCAATTGGGGAATTCCCCTGCCTTTCGATAAAAATTTCGTCACCTACGTCTGGTTCGACGCGCTGGTGAATTATATTTCCATTCCGAACGCGCACCAAAAACTCGAGCTCTGGCCGGCGAATGTGCACGTCATCGGCAAAGACATTTTGAAATTTCACGCAGTTTATTGGCCGATTATGCTTAAGGCGATGAACCTGCCGCTACCGAAACAAATTCTCGTGCACGGCTGGTGGCAAAAAGACGGCGCAAAAATCAGCAAGAGCACCGGCAACATCGTTGACCCCATCGCCGTGATTGACGAATGGGGACTCGACGCCTTTCGCTTTTACGTTTTGCGTGAACTCGACATTGGACCGGACGGAAATTGGACCGACGCCGGATTTCGTTCGCGCTATTCCGCCGAATTGGCAAATGGTCTTGGGAATTTAGTCAATCGCTCGCTCTCGATGCTCAAGCGTTATCGCAATGGAATTGTCCCTGCGAAATCTGATGAACTTGCCGCCGACGCCGCGAAGGCTGCGGACGAAACGCGCGCATTGTTGAAACAAAATCAATTGCAAGCCGCGTTACAAAGCATTTGGTCGCTCGTCAATCGCGCGAATAAATACGTGGACGAAACCGCGCCGTTCAAATTGGCCAAAGACCCGGCGCAAGTGAAACGACTCGACGAAGTTTTATACAATCTTGTTGAAACCTGCCGCGTGCTGGCAATTCTACTAAATCCATTTTTGCCGGGAACATCCGCAAAAATTTTTGCGCAACTCGGATTAAAAGAAACATCGGACAAATTCTCCCAAGCAGTTTGGGGCAAATTAAATTCCGGCCATCAAATCGGCGAACCGGCGCCATTATTTCCGCGAAAAGACATTTAGTCGCCGGTTGCAACCGGTAACAGTTCGATTACATTTGAAACATGAAAAAGATTTTTAGCGCTGCATTTCTCGCGTTCATTATCTTTGCTTCCCTTGCGTTTATTTCCGGCTGCGCCACGACACCGCGCGTGGATTGGAACACGCGCATCGGCAATTACACTTACGACCAGGCGGTAATTGACCTCGGTCCACCGGACAAATGGTCTCCGTTGAGCGACGGCGGCAAAGTTGCTGAATGGATTCATCGCGAGCACAGCGCCACGAGCGTTGGCATCGGCACAGGATTTTTTACACCGGGCGTTGGCGTTGGTGTGGGCGAAAGCGTCGGCTCCGGTTATCGCGAACACGTTTTGAAATTGATTTTCGGTCCTGACGGCAGGCTTGTCTCGTGGTCGAAAACTGATTAAACATTTATACCGCAAACCAAAAACGGTTATGAAAAATAAAATTGTCATTTCAAGTTTCTTCATCGCATTGGGATTTTTACTTTTGAACTCTGGCTGTTCATCCGTCGGCCCAAAGGCGAAACAACAAGCCGGTTTGCCGAAAGAAAAAGTGGATGCCCCTGCTCTTTTTGCCGAAAATTGTGCTACGTGCCACGGCAAAGACGGCCGCGCAAAAACATTTCACGGACGTTTAGTCGGCGCGCAAAATTTGACCGACGCCAAATGGCAGGAAACGTCGTCGGACGCAGAAATTATTCACGCCATAAAATCCGGGCCCAAAGTGATGCCCGCTTTCGAAAATAAATTATCGGAAGCCGAAATTGAAGCGCTCGCCGCTTACGTGCGGACGTTCAAACCGACGCAATAATCAGTTCAACGGCACGCCGCGACGGACGTAAGTCGGAATGTCCAAATCTTCGCCTTTGTAAATCGTCGGCTCGCTTTTGTCGAAGCGACCTTTACTCACAATCGCCAGCGGCAATTGCGTTTGCAGCAATTTCGATTTGTCGCGACGCGAGCGTCCGTGGCGCGCGACCAAATGTTCGCGCTGTTCCAGCGAAGACGACGACGGATTCTGTCGGACGCCGTAGCGCGGCGCAGTTTCCCGCAACGCCATTTCTTCCGGCGAATTGGCCGCCGCTTCGGTTTTCGCGACGGAATTTTTCGCGGCAATCAGCGTTACGGACAATTTATTCTTCATCGCCGCGTCAATCGCCGCACCCATGATGATTTGCGGACGTTCGCAATGTCGGCTGATTTGTTCCATCACGCGATTGACTTCGGCCATGGTCAAATCTTTGCTGCCGGTCATGCTCACGAGAATCGCATTGGCTTCACCAAGCGCGCGGCCTTCGTCGAGCAACGGATGTTTCAGAATTTTCTCCACGATTTCGCGCGAGCGCGCCGGGCCGCTGGCTTCGACAAAGGCAAACGCGCTTTCGGAATGCTGGTCGCGGATGAGCGCGCACAAATCTTCGAAATGAATCTGAATGAGGCTCGGACGCGTGAGCAATTGCCAGATGCCGCGAACGCCTTCAATCAGCAAGCCACCAGTGATGCGAAAGGTGTCGAGCACGCTCGTATTTTCGTCAATCAGCTTGAAAGTTTTCTGGCTCGGCAGGCAAATCACGCCGTCGGCGACGGATTTCAATTGCTCCAGACTTTGCTGCGCCTGTTCCGCGCGGCGATTGCCTTCGCATGCGAACGGCTGTGTGACAAATGCGAGCACGAGCGCACCGGTTTCTTTGGCCGCGCGCGCGACGACGGAAGAAATGCCGCTGCCCGCGCCGCCGCCGAGTCCGGCGACGATGAAAACGACACTCGAATTTTCGCAAGCGGATTTGATTGCCGGAAATTGTTCTTCCGCAATTGCGCGCCCACGCTCCGGGTCGCCACCGGTGCCGAGGCCGCGCAGCAATTTCGTTTCGAGATGAATTTTCACCGTCGCGGTGGAAGCGGCGAGCGATTGCGCGTCGGTATCAATCGCGGCGAATTGCGCGCCGGAAAATTCTTCGCAATTCATCGCGTCCGCGAGCGTCACGCCCGCGCCGCCGACGCCGATGATTTTTATCGAACGCGTTTGCGCCGTTTCATTTGCAGATGAATTGTCGTTCATAATCGTTTATGACCGCCGTAAAAAACTTGTCAGCGTATTTTTAATTCCCGCCGCGAGCGACGATTTGCCATCGCGCTTGCGCTGTTTGAGCGAGCCAAATTTCACGAGGCCGATTGCGGTGATGAATTCCGGTTGGTCGAGCGCGGATTTGATGCCGCTGATGGAATTGGTCTGGCCGAGGCACACCGGCATTTGCAAAATCGGTTGTGCCAGTTCGGCAATGCGTGGAATGCGCGCGCCGCCACCGCAAAGAATCACGCCTGCGCGCAAATAATCGAACAGGTTCGTCTGCTCTAAATCCTGTGCGATGAGTTGAAAAATTTCTTCGACGCGCAGCGACATGATGCGCTGCAAATGCTCGACGTTCACGGTTTTCAGTGTCAGGCCGATTTCGTTGTTGATGGAAATGGTCTGGCCTTTGCGGGTTTCATCCACAATGGCCGAGCCGTATTCGACCTTCAATTTTTCCGCGCGGCTCAACGCGACTTTCAAGCCGTGACCCAAATCATTTGAAATATGGTCGCCGCCAACCGCAATCACGCCGGTGTGCTTCACGACGCCGTCGGCATAAACGACGTAATCGGTCGTGCCGGCTCCGATGTCAATCACGAGCGCGCCCATTTCCTTTTGCTCGGCGTTCAGCAGCGCGAGCGACGACGCAAGGCCGTTGAAAACAATTTCGTCCACTTCGAGTTGCAAGCCTTTGACGAGGCGAATGGAATTTTGGATGCGATTGCGATGGCCGTGGACAACGTGCATGTCCACTTCGAGCCGCGAGCCGAGCATACCGACGGGATTCGTCACGCGCTCATGGCCGTCCACAAAAAAATGCTGACGAATGGTGTGAACGTGCGTGCTGTCGGCGGGTAAATTAACGACCTTCGCATTCGTGACGACATCGCGAACGTCGTCTTCGGAAATTTCGCGGTCAGCAGAAATGACCGGATGCACGCCGCGATTGTTGAAACCGCGAATATGTCCGCCAGTAACACCGAGGTATACATTGCGGATTTCCACGTCGGCCATTTGCTCGGCTTCAACGATGGCGTTACGCACGTCTTCTTCGGCTTGCGCGGTGTCCACGACTTCGCCCTTGCGCACGCCACGGGAACGCGCCTGCCCGAGACCGATGATATTGAGAGCGCCGTCGGCGTTCACTTCGCCGACAACGGCGCAAACTTTCGACGTGCCGATTTCCAGACCGACGATGATGTTCGAATCGTCAAACATTTTTCCTCCGTGCGTTTGCCGGTAAATTTTTTTGCGTCGCGGGAAACGAATTTATTTCCGCCCAGCGCACCGGCACATTGTTTTCCACCGCCAAATCGAGCGACGCGATTATTTTATTATTGCGTTGACCGAGATCGTAAATTTGCCGCCAGCGCGCCAATTGTTGCTCCAAATTTTGCAAACCGAAAGTAATTTCGCTACCCTGCTCCGTCGTCACAACAATCGCGTTCGGCGATGAAACATCAATGCGCCGCAAATCCGTCA
>JAJPKI010000035.1 GCA_021323835.1 Verrucomicrobiota bacterium
AATTTTTCCATGTGCTTCAAATCCACACGGCCTTTCTCGTTCAACGAAACGAGCAACGCTTCCTTCGGCGAATTCACCGAGGTTATCGGCTTTTGCTTTTGGATCGTGCGCTCATGGAAAATTGCCGTCTTGGTCGCCTTCTTTTTTTCGGCGTCATAATTTTCGAGTGAAAAGAGCAATGGCAAATCCGGGTCGCCATTGAACGCATTAGCGTTCACGCGGTCGGAAATTGGACCAAAGCGGGAAGCGAAGCGGTCGTAGGCCTGATTGAGCAATGCCCGCGCAAGTTGGACGTCATCTTCGGAGGCGTCTTCCAATTGTGTCCGCAGACATTCGCGCACAGCATCACGGACGCGAATCATTCCGCGAACACGAAGCTTGGTTTGAATCGGCAGGTGTGGCAGTGGAACTAACTTATCGCCATGCCGGATGGCGATTTCATCGTCGTGAATCGTGTAGGCATTGGGTTTGACGTGGCTGGGCGCGAGAATGGTTTGCTCCGAATGATTGACTTCGAGCGGACGATCCAATGCTTCATAAATCCCCTGCGGCAAATGTTTGATGGCTTCCGCCAGTGCGTCTTTGATTTCTTTGCCGTTGTTGGTAAGTGTCGGCTCGTTATGCCCATACATCCGCCCTGCCAGACTCATTTCGCCCAGCATCATGTGCGGATTATTGAAGTAATACTCGTTAATCGGAATAACCACGCCTTTCGGACTGGTGTAAGGAACAACTTTTTCCCACTTCACTTTATTCGACTGCTCGCGCAGCTTCCGCTTTTTCAAAATCAAAATGTCAGTGGTGACTTCAGTATTGGCATTTTGTTTGAACGCCGTGTTTGGAAGGCGGATTGCCCCAATCAAATCGGCGCGCTCATTTAGATATTTCCGCAGTGAGGAACTGTTCTTATCCATCGTTCCCATTGACGTGATGAACATGACAACTCCCCCCGGCCTCACTTTTTCCAGCGAGGCGGCAAAGAAATAATCGTGAATCAAAAAGCCGTGCTTATTGAATTTCAAGTCATACGGTTTGTAATCGCCGAAGGGGATGTTGGAAACGGCAACATCGTAAAATTCACCCGCGAGATTGGCTTTTTCAAAAGCCTCATTGCGGATGTCTGCATCAGGATAAAGAATTTTTGCAATTTGCGCCGATACCGGATCAATTTCGATGCCGGTGATGAGCGAATGCGATTGAACGGCTTGCGGCATATAGCCGACGAAATGTCCGATGCCGCATGCCGGTTCCAATATACGTCCGCCTTTGAAGCCGAGTCGTTCCAACGCCGAATACATCCCGCCAATGATTTCACCGGAAGTGTAATGAGCGTTGAGTGTCGAAGCCCGCGCCAGTTTGAATTCCTCTTTGGAAAGCAATGCCGCCAGTTCTTTGCTTTCGGCCTGCCAATCACTGGCCGGATTAAATATCTGCGGCAATCCGCCCCAACCGACATAACGAACGAGAATTGATTTTTCTTTTTCGGTGGCGGAACGCTTTTCCGATTCAAGCTGACGCAAAAGTTTAATCGCTTGAATGTTGTTCCAACATTTTTTGCGGAGTGAACCCTTGCCAACTTCGTCCACGTCCGTAATTCGATAGTTGGCCTGGTTGCGCGGTGATTCTATCCGGCCATTTCTTCCTCCGGCGGCAGTAAAATGTATTCTTCCCTCGCCATTTCCCATGCCCGGTCGTGCGCCTGCTGCGGCGTCAACCCCTGCTTTTGAAACTTCATGGTCAAATCGTGCATTTCGTTCTTGGTGTTGTTTTCCGCGTCCAAGAGCGTTTCTTGCAGAACCCCTTTGGCTTCCATTTCCGTCACCATTTTCGGACGGAACTCGCGCCAATGTTTTTCGGCCATCATGCCGTATTGTGTCAGTTGTGTTTGCGTTGCCATTGCTGCCTCCGTTAAATGAAAATAAATTTAACTGTAAATCATTCGTTCCTAGCTTTGACCGTTTTAGAGCCATGCGAATATAAATCAATCCAAAGTTTTTTCCAAAAATGCTCGCGCATTTTTTACTGATGTGGCCGCGAGAGCGACGAAGGAGACTCGAAGCGGCGACATCCTCCTTGTTTATCCGGCCCCGAAAAGTCTTCGCGGGTTTTGCGCGCGTCCTTGAAGGGAAACAGGGCAAGGTTCAAGCGCGCAAAACTGCGAAGTCTTTGAAGGCCGCAGCATATTCAGGCAGCGACGCCGGCACCTTGCTTCTGCCCTCTGGATTGCGAGAGCACGAGTGTCCGGGCGATGCTGACTTTTGCCCGCTCGCGTTGGCCTTCGGGAATTTGCTGAATGAGGTTGTCGTATGCGTCCTTGAGCGCCGGATTGTCTTCGATTTTCCGAAACATTCCGCCGTTCATTTTTTGCTGTCGTTCATTGGAACGGATTTGCTGCCAGACGTAGGCTCGTTCCAGCCGTTCGCGGGACATGGACTTTACAAATTCCCAACGTTTGGGATTTGCTTTGATGTAGCCGTCAATTTGTCCGTTGATGCGCGGATTTTCCCGGAACTCGAATGACCCGTTGCTTTCGCCATTTTGTTCCGCCGCGCCGTTTTCAACGGCGCTTCCATTTCTTTTGAGTGCCATATTTTCCTTTCTACTCATGGTTTCACCATTCGTTTGTTGTTGTGTTTTGGTTGACGCCGAGTGAATCGGCGGGTTTGTTTCGCAACTGTTCTTCGAGCGCATCAAGCCGTTTTTGGGTGACGGACAGTTCCTGCTTCAATTGCAGGTTTTCTGCGCCAACGTTTTTAACGACTTGAAACGCTCCGGCGAGTTGCGAAAGGGATTGGTCGAACTTTGCGCCGCGATCCAGCAATGCCTGGGTCGCGGCCTTTTGCTTGTTCACTTCGGCGACGACTTCGGCGTTGAGCGGCGCGGCATATTTGGCCGAATCAATGATGGCCACGGGCGGGCCAAGCGAAACCGCCGGTGAACCGTTCGGGTGTAAATTCCATTTAGCCGTTGTCTCGACGCGATAAACTGTGTGCGCCTCGTGCATGACAAAACCGTTATTGGGATCAACGTAGCGGCCAATCGGATAACCTTTGACCGACTCCGAATAGCGAACGGACTGCGCTTGTTCGGGCGCCAGCGTCGTGGCGGGCATTGGCGGCATTTTGACAACCCGCGTTGAACTGCATCCGGTCAAAATCACAAGTGGGATGAGAAAATAAGTTTTCATGGCTGCATGGGGACGAGGGGTGAAAGTTCTCGCCGCGCTGGCGGTTGTGGCGGTGGATTATTTATTCCGTTTGAATCGGAACGGGATTCGCCGACAGCAGCATCGTTCCGGTCAATCGTCTGCGTGACGTAAAGATAAAATTGTTTTCCGGCGGGAACGCGGACATAAAAACCGTCGCGCTGAATTGAATCGTAAATCTGTTTTGCGTATGCGCCCAAAACACCTTGCGCGCCCTGAAGCGCGGCGTTCTGCGTGGTTGGCAAAACTTGTGTGCCAAGCAAGGTCTGCTGGTTTTCGGTGAGTGTCCCTGCGGCGGCGGTTAAAAAAGTTGCGGCGAACAATTTTATTTCCGCAAGGTCGTCCGTTTTAATCAATCGTCCGCGAAGTCCTGCGCTGCCGTCGGTGATCCCCCAACCGACGCCGTTGGTGTCGGCCTCGCGGTCCAGCGCAAAGCCTGAAAGTGTCAATTCTTCGCCGTCCTGCATCACCAATGTCCAGCGATTGTCGCTGGCGATTCGTTCGCGCGCGCGATCAACTTCCGCGACGCCATGAACTTCGGTTCCGGCTGGAATAATCAAATGTCCGCCGAAATAAATGTCTTCGGTGATTAAACCGATAATCGGCGTGCGAATCGTGGATGAGTCCACTGTGATGATCAGCTCGCACGGAATCAACCGGCCAAACGGCGCATACAATTTGCTCAATGTTTTGGTTTCGCCCGATGGTGCATCGGCGAAAAGGCTGATGGGCGGTAGCGACGGTTTTTGTTCGTCATGATTTGCCGTATCGGTGGATGCAATCACGGTCGGTTGCGGTTTCGGCGGGTGATACGGCTGCATGTCTTTTTGCACCGACTCGACAAGCTGCGGCTTGGTCGCAGCGGATGCTGTGCTGACCAATGACAATGATTTTTGATTCGGTTTTTGGAAGTGATGCGCCACGACCAGGGCAATCACCATCAGGATGCAAAAGCCCGCGAATGCTCCTGTCGGCGTTCGGAAAAAATTGATGGCATTGCGCGGATTCATGGCGGTGAAATTTTTCCCGGTTCAACCGAATTCGTGGGCACGACTGAATTCGTGTTCACTTCGTCGGGAACGGCGTCGAGAATCACGGTAAAATTATTTTTCAACGAAATGTCATTGCGTCCGCCGTCCGGCGTTCCGGTCACGGCGAAATAGGCCGGCGCTGTTCCTTTGGGCGGGATTGTTCCGGCTGCATCGCTGATGGATTGCGGATAAATCCGTCCGCCAACTCTCAAAGAAAATCCGTCCGGCCTGTATCGAAGCACTTGCGCTGTTTGGTTGATGAGCGTGACGCGGAAAACGAGTGTGTCTTCAGGATTGAAACGAAATGCTTCTTCGATGCGGATGGCATACGTTTTGTAATCCATGATTTGCGGCTTGTCCGCATAATTGGCGTATTCGACATTGGCAACGGCTTCGGGATGGAATTCTTTTAGGAGCGGAAATGCTTTGGCTTTATCGAGCAATGCCAACAGGCGTTCGGGTGTCACGGCAACGGGAACCGGCCGCGCAATTTGGTCATCAGCCTGTTCAAAAATGACAGAATAAAACGGCTCGTCGCTTTCGTGCAATTCGAGCGCATACGTCTTGTTGTTCCAACGAATGTTGACGTTAGTGACGGCTTTTTTTGCAAGAGCGCGGACTGAAAGAAAATAAGAGCCTTTGGTGTGGGCGATTTGAAAAAGTCCCGGCGTCTTGCCGTCAACGGTCACGTCCGCCGCGTCAATCGCCGAAATTGCGCCGGGAAAACTGATGGTGGTCACGCGGTCGAGTGAGACGGCGATTTGATAAACGCGATGGTCGTCGAGCGGGAACTGTTGGATTTCATTCGCGAACACGATTTGTGTCCGGCACAGAATCAGCAACGCCAAAATTTTAATGAAGAATTTCATACTTAAAATCGCCGACAGCAGTTGGAAAACGGCCGTTGGCAATCATGTTTGGATTTCGCAAAAGTTTCAGCGTGAGCCGGAATGGAACGGCTTCGCTGAAAGCCTTGCCGTCGAAAATGCCGCTGCGGATCAACTGGCCGGTGATTTGAGTTAAAACGGCATCGGCACGGGTTTGCAAAATATCAATGCGCACGATTTCGGCTTTTTGGTGTAGTTCCTTTGCCTTGAATTCGTCGGCTTCGGATTGGCGTTGCGCCTGTGCCTTTGCCAATGCCGGTTTCAGAAACATTTGCGCGAGCAAATCTGCGTTGTCGAACGATTTGGGATTGCGTTCAAGGAATGCGATGGCTGCCAGTTCGCTTTGCTGCGCGTGAAGTTCTTTTGCGTCCTCAAATTTCAAGATGGGCGAAACGTAATAGGTGTTGGCGGGGTCAATGACGACGACGCGCTCGCGTTGCTTGAAACTTTGCACCAGAAAAAAGCGATCCAC
>JAJPKI010000069.1 GCA_021323835.1 Verrucomicrobiota bacterium
AATCGCGATTTCACTTACGCGAACGGCGTTGCTGACAATCAATTGCGCGAATGGAGTCACGTAGGACTTTTTGACGTGACGCTCACCGACAAAGAAATTTCCGCGTGCGAAAAATTAATTGCCGTCACAAACACGCACGCGTCGCTCGAATTACGCGCGCGCTCCTATCTCGATGCGAATTGCGCACAATGCCATCGCCCCGGCGGCGTGGAAGCGTTTTTTGATGCGCGCTTCGACACGCCGTTGCGCAATCAAAATCTCATCAACGGCCCCGTCGCCAATCAATTCGGTTTGGCAGGCGCAAAGGTCATCGTCCCCGGCGATTTGGAGAAATCCATTTTGTTCCGGCGCATGAGCATCGTCGGCAACCAACAAATGCCGCCGCTGGCGAAAAATGTCGTGGATGAAAAAGCCGTTGCCGTTGTTGGCGATTGGATTCAGTCGCTCAAACAAAAATCCGCCGCGCTTCCAAAAAATTGGGCGCACATGGACATCGGCAATGTCGCGCTCGCGGGCGACGCGAGTTATTTGAACGGGCAATTTAATCTGGTCGCATCCGGCGATGACATTTGGGGAAATGCCGACGCGTTTCATTTTGCTTACACGCAATTGGACGGCGACGGTCAAATCGTCGCGCGAGTAAATTCCTTGCAATTCACCGACCCGTGGGCGAAGGCCGGCGTAATGTTCCGCGAAAATTTTTCGCCCGGTTCGCCTCATGCACTCATGGCCGTGACGGCAGAAGGCAACTCCGCTTTTCAATCACGATTGGCGGAAAATAATTTAAGCAGCAGTATTTCCGGTCCGCCCGGCAAAATTCCGCGATGGGTGAAACTGGTGCGCGTGGGAAATGTTTTCACCGGTTACATTTCTGCCGACGGCATTAATTGGCAGCGCGTCGGCGAAGTCACTGTTTCGATGCCGAAAAAAATTTACGTCGGCCTTGCTGTGACTTCGCATAATAATTCGGTTTTGAATTCGGTGTTATTCGACAATGTTTCGGCTTCGCGTTGAATTTTTGTTCGTCTCGACAATTCGCTGAAATTTTTTAAATTCGTCGCGCTTTCTGTGAATATCCGTGAATTGCAATCAGCAGACCATGATGCATGGCTCGCCATGCGCTCGGCTCTCTGGCCACACTGCACTTCCGAACGCCACGCCGCCGAAATGCGCGTCTACTCGGGTGGAGACAGTTCACTTATCACCCATGTCGCCGTAGATTCGGACGGCTCGCTTCGCGGTTTCGTCGAAGCATCGTTGCGCTCGCGCGCTGATGGCTGCACAACGCAACCCGTCGGCTACGTTGAAGGCATTTTTGTTCAGCCCGAATTTCGCCGTCGTGGCATCGCGCGCGCGCTCATTGACGCCGCCGAACAATGGGCCACGTCCAACGGCTGCGTTGAATTCGCCTCGGATTGCCGCATCGAAAATGAGGCCAGCATTCACTTTCACCGCAGTCTTGGTTTCGATATAGCAAAACGATTGGTCCACTTTCGGCGCGCCATCTCGAAAGAATTCGAGAATGCTAAAATCGCGCCGAAGCCAACCTTGTATATTTTCTCGGGATTGCCGGGCGCAGGAAAAACAACCCTTTCTCACCGGCTGGCAAAAGAGCGCAAGGCGGTTCATCTTCGGATTGATACCATTGAGCAGGCGCTCAGGGATATTTGCAAAATAGATGTGCAGGCGGAGGGTTATCGGCTGGCCTACCGAATCGCGGCGGACAATCTTCGTCTGGGTCTCAATGTGATTGCGGATTCGTGCAATCCCATCGAATTGACGAGGGATGAATGGGAAAATGTGGCGCGGCAAGTGCAAGCGCGGTTTGTAAATATTGAAATCATTTGCTCCGACAAGCGTGAGCATCGTGAAAGGATTGAGCACCGGCAATCGGATGTTGTTGTCAGGTGGGATGAAGTTGAGCGACGGGAATATCATTCGTGGACGAGAGAACGGATTGCGATTGAAACGGCGGGCAGGACGGAAGCGGGGTGTTTTGACGAACTGTTATCCAGACTGGCCGTTGCGGAAAAGAAATAATTTCTTCGCCGTTGTCTTTTCAGCCGATTACTTCTCGCGCCTCGAATTCGCTAAAATTTTTTAAATTAAAATTTCGGTTTACAAATCTTTTACAAATTCCTGTTCGTCTTCTCCTCTGCCTCGCGCCGGTTTTGAGTGGCGGTTTGTTTGGCTGTTGAACAACGCAAAATCATTTGTCCGGTCTAATCACAATAATTTTTCCATCACGTTCAAGGCAGAAAAAAATCAAAGGCCGCAATTGCTCGCGGCCTTTTTTGTTTGTTCAATCGGATTAGCCGATTTGAATTTTAATGATTATTGCTTCAACAAAATCCATTTCTGGTTACTGCCGCCGTTGGACGACCATTGGTCCATTTGCGTTGCATTATTTGTGCTGGAGCCGGGGTCTTCAAGCACTTTGCCGCTGTTCAAGTTGAAGAACGTGTAGCTGCCGTCGCTGTTTAAGACAGGTTTCCACTGGTCATCACCGGATGAACCGAATGACCATTGGATAATTCCCGCGCCATTGGCAAGTGAAGCGCTTTGCACCACCGCATCTTTGCCGCTCCTGACGCTGTTGATTTGGTAAAAGCCGCCGCTGGTCGGGATGAGTGTCCACTCAAGATTGGAGCTGGTGGTCGTCGCCGTCCATTGGGTAATGGTCGAGCCGTTGGTCAACGAACCCTGATTGTTCAGCACCTTGCCGCTGGCTTCGTTTTGCAATTTGTAAATGCCCTGCAAAAAGAACCAGTGTTTCATCCAAAGAATGTAAGCGGTGTTTTTGCAGCCTTCGTCCACGTTAAGCTGGTTGGCGTCAATGTTGGCTTGCGCAATCATTGTATAGAGCGCCGGATTTAATTCGGACAAAAAGATGAAATCAGTTTTCAAAGAAGTGCTGCTGCCAGTGCCGTCCACATTGTCGGCCCACGAATCGGTCGAACCAAGATTGATGATGTATTGCGCTGTGTCCGCGTAAACTTGAAGGTCGCTGCTCGCGAGACCGGCGTAACCGGATTCCAATGCTTGATAAATACCAATCATGTCATGCTGCGCGTGGCCCTGGTTCTCAATGTGATTGTCCGTCGGAATTTGGTAATACCACTTGGCAACGTTGTGTCCGCCGCTCGTGTAATAAACCGAGCCGCCGTTGGGATAAGCCGTGACAAACCAGTTGGCGAATGCGCTGACCTCGCCTTTATACAATGGAAGGAAACTCGGATTGTCGCCGAGGATGTCGTGACATTCAGCCGCATATTGATAAGCCATGGTGAACAGCGCCTGACGATTCCACGCCGTTTCCGCCGTATCATTGCCGGATGCGGGAGCCCAACGCGAGTCGGTAGGCGTGTGAATCCGGAAGGTGTTTGGATCCACGAACCACTTGGTCAAATAGGCGGACAAACCGGAATCAACATGGGCGAGATAATTCGTCGCGCGTTGATAATAGGTGACGCCATAGCCGTAGGGATTGCCATCGGGAATCGTGCTGCTCCAAATCGAAGGCGTTTGCAAAATGAGCAGCGCGCAATAAGCGAGGTTGCCGTGGATTTGTCCGGTGGTGCAGGCAGGCGTCGTGCTGGTAGAACTTTCCGGCCAACCGGGCGCGACCGTGCCGTCCCACATCGTGCGATGTTCACCGAGCGCCTGGTCATTACGATGCACCAGCTCGATATCGCAAAAGAATATCAGCCGATTGAGAATGTTCATGTTGCCCGTTGCTTCATACATGCGGCGCATGCCTTCCACTTCCGTGCCGTGCGTGGACATGTTGTCGCCCCAATTATTGGTTGGCGGCACCATGCTGTTGATGGAATTGGTGAACTGCTTGATTTCGTTCGCCGTGATTTCACCATTGAGGCTGTCAATCGCGAACGTCGTGGCCTTTGCCGAAATGACGAAGCAAGCGGACAGGGCCACTGTTGCTGCGAATGTTTTATAGATGAATGTTTTTTTCATGGTTCTGGGATGTTTGCTCTTGGCGTTCAATTTACACGCGACAGAAAAAGCGTCGGCCAGTCTGAAGCGGTGAATTGTTGCACTTTTAACACAGAACGGCTGAAGTTCCATAGGCCGTTCGGCCTATACCACGAGAAATCGTTGAATTTATTGGCAAATCTGAACTTGCCGAATCAAAAATTATCGCGCCCCAAGATATTTGACCGTTGCTTCCGTGCGCGATTGCACGTGAAGTTTTTCGTAAATGTTCCGCAAATGCGAGCGCACCGTGCTGAAACTGATGCCCGTTCGCTCGCCGATTTCCTTGTAAAGAAATCCCTGCGCCAGCAGCGCAAGAATTTCCTGCTCGCGTTGCGTCAATTTTTCCATTTCCGATGACGCATTCTGTCGCTGCTGAAAATATTCCACGACTTTGGACGCCACCGGCATGGACATCGGCGCGCCGCCGGCGTGGACCTGCTCAATCGCCGGAATCAATTCCATCGGCGCCATTTTCTTCAGCAAATACCCGCGCGCGCCCGCCCGCAACGAATTGAAAATCAATTCGCTTTCTTCATAAGTCGTCAGCATCAGAATCGGCAATTGTGGCAGAAGATTTTTTAACTTCGCGACGCATTCGATGCCGCTCATGCCCGGAAGATTAATGTCCACCAGCGCGACGTCGGGATTTTGTTTCGGAATATTTTGCAACGCCTCTTCCGCACTGGCATGGACACTCGCGCAGCGGAATCCCGGAGCGCCGTCAATCAACGCGGCCAGACTTTCGCGCGTGTCCGCGTGGTCTTCAACAAGTGAAACAGAAATCATGCGGGTAATTGAAAATTAATGGCACAATTTTTAGACGCAAACAAGCTGCCATTACTTCAACGAGAATTGTCTTCCAGCGGAAATGAAAGCGTCACGCACGTCCCTTTTCCCGAAATGCTTTCGATGTCGCAGCGACCGTGAATTTCTTCCATGCGTTGCTGCATGTTGCGCACGCCGTTGGCAAACGTGTCGCAATTTTCCGGGTTGAAACCCTGACCGTCGTCTTCAATCGTCATCCGAAACGATTGCCCGGAAATTTCCGAGCGCAATTGAACTTCCCCGGCCTTCGCGTGGCGCGTGATGTTGTTGAGCGTCTCCTTGACGACGAGAAAGAAATTATGCCGCACGTCCGCCGGAACCGGCGACGCCGGAATTTTCTCCGGTAAATGCCAAAGGCAGCGGATTCCCGCCGCCGCAAAAAATTCAATCGCGAATTGCCCGATGTATTGAATCATGTCGCGCAAATTGTCGTTGCGCGGATTCACGGCCCATACCACTTCATCGAGCGACCGAATGACCTGATGCGTCGTCGCGGAAATGCGCTGGACGTATTCGGCGGATTTTTCTTTGCCATCGCGCTCGGCTAATCCACTCAACAACGCGATTTGTGTCAGGCTGCCGCCCAAATCGTCGTGGATGTCGCGCGCAATTCGCGCCCGCTCGCGGTCGAGCGCGGTCTGCTGTTCGAGCAGGCGAACTTTTGATTGCAACCGGCGGAAGGAAACGTAGCGCACCGATGCGACAACAATCAGCGTGAACAAAACCATCGCCGAAAACCGGAACCACCATGTCTGCCAAAAAAATGGAGCGACAGAAATTGCCAGCGCCGGACTTTCATTCCATGCGCCGTCGCCGTTGCGTGCCTGAACTGCGAAACGATACTCTCCCGCCGGCAAACGCGAGTAGCTCGCGCTGCGTTCCGTTCCGGCGTCAATCCAATGGGCATCAAGGCCGGATAATTGATAACGAAAATTCACATTTTCCGGCGCGCTGAAATTCAACGCCGTCCAATCAAATTCCAGTCGCGAATGTTTCGGCGGCAATTGCAATGACATTTTCGCGCGCGATAAATTTATGGGCGATTGCGCCGGCAAAATGTTTCCGTAATCCGCGACAATTTTTTCGTCCATGAGCACGCGCTTAATCAACACCGGCGGCGGATTGGAATTTCCTTCGCTGTTGCGCGGGTCAATGACCGCCAGACCGGTGCTCATGGCCATCCACAAAAGTCCGTCGCGACTTTTTGCCGTCATCGGCCAGTGACCGGAGGTGGCTTGCAGGCCGGGCAAACCGACGTTGCGGCCGTATTGGATGCACTGCACGTGCGACGCTTTTCCCTCCGCGACCGATTTCAACACTTGTTCGTTTGCTTTGAAAATTCCGTGGTCGGAGCCGAACCACAAATAGCCGCCATCGTCTGCGACAATTTGGGAAAGATAATTGTCGGCCAAACCTTGCTCGGCCATGACGCGTCCGGCGTGACCGTTGCCGTCCGACCACGCCAATCCGCCGCCAGCGCACGCGAACCAAACCCAGCCGTCCGGTGTCGCGCAGATTGCGCGCACGGAAGTGGGAATGCCAAAAACATTTGTCGTTTCGTCGCTGATTTGGTCGTCGTGAATCCGCAGCAACATTCCGCGCGGCGTTCCCGCCCAAATATTTCCGGCAGTATCTTGAGCAAACGTGCAAATGTAACTGGAATCTTGCGGCAGCGAAAAATTTTCCCAATGACCGTCGCGAAATCGTTGCAAACTTTCTTGAATCGCTCCGGCCACCCATAAATCTCCATTGGTCGCCACAAACAATGCGTAAATGCGCATTGGAATCAAGCCGTCGTTGTGACCCCAACTTTTCCACTGGCCGTCGCGGAAACGATACAATTCACTTTTTGCGCCGACCCAGATGGCGCCTTGATTGTCAGCAGTCACGCAAGTCACATCTTGTCCTTGCCACGTGGAGTTGGTGGCAACCAAAGCCCATTTATTTTCCACGCGATGAGCCAGCAATCCGTTTTGCGTTACCGCCCAAAGCGCGCCGCTCACGTCTTCGCAAACGGATTCGACCGATTCGAACGGCAATCCTTCGGCCACTCCTTCCAATTTCACGACGCACGGACGGATGCGGTCCAATCCGCCGCCGCCAGTGCCCGCCCAAATGTTTCCTTCGTTGTCCTGCAGCAGACAGAGAATTTGCGGATGCGATGTTTCAACCTGTTCAAAACCCGTCGCGGTGTAATGGAACAGTCCGCTGTCAGATGTGCCAATCCAAACGCTGCCGTCGCGGTCTTCCAGAATTTGTGTCGGTTCAGAATTAGGCCGCGCGGTTTGGAACGCGCCGATTTCCTGGAGTCCGACGCCTTCTTTGAACCGAAACAATTCAGAGCCGCTGCAAACCCACACGCCGCCGTCACGCGCGCCGGCCAATTGCATTTGGCCTCTTTTAGTGTCCGTCAAAACATGAAATCGTCCGTTGCGAAATTGTCCGATATAGCCGCCCTTGGAAAACCAGGCGACGCCGTTTTTATCGCAGGCAATTGACCCAAGAAAATTATTTGGCAATCCATCGGCAGCGGAAAAACTTTGCACCTGGCCGTTGTGGATACGCCGCAATTGCCCGCCGGAAAAAATCATCCAAATGCCGCCGTCGCCGTCTTCAACCATCCGGCGGATGACAAGGTCAGGAAGATTATTTGTGAAAATCTCTGTAACGTTGTTTGTCTTGATATGCAAGACCGGGCCGTGCGCCATCGCCATCCACAAACTGCCATCGTGCGCCGTCAACAAGGCGCGGGCGTTTTGGTGGTAGTTGGAAATAATTTGCGACGGCGTCAGCAATTCAAATTGCGTTCCGTCAAAACGCGCGAGCGAACCCGGCGTGGCAATCCACAAAAAACCGTCCGGCGTTTGCGCCAGTCCGGTAATCGTGTTGTTCGGCAAACCTTCGTCCGTTTGCCATTTACGAAGAGTCCATGCGGAATTGGTGGACGCAGCCGGCGCTGCAATTGCAAAAATGAAGACCAGTCCTGCCAGCCATCGCCAACGATTCAGGCAGGTAACCGGAACAATCATTCAAACAGATTTAGCCGCTTGCCCGACACAATGCAAGAATTGGCAGCCAGTTCTCACCTCGACAATTCACCGGAATTTTCTAAATTGATGCGATGTCGCTTTCAAACCAGCCGTTGGTCATCGCGGGAAGAATTTTCCGGTCACGCCTGATTTTGGGCACGGGAAAATTTTCTTCGCCGGAAGCCATGCGCGACGCGCTAGACGCCAGCGGTGCGGAAATGGTCACCGTCGCCCTGCGCCGCGCGGATTTGTCCGGCAAAGGCGACCCGTTCGCGAACATCTTGGAATTCATCGACCCGAAAAAATTTCTCCTGCTGCCCAACACCAGCGGCGCGATGAACGCCGAGGAAGCCGTCCGCCTCGCGCGCCTCGCCGTCGCCGCCGGATTGCCGAAATGGGTGAAGCTCGAAATCCATCCCGACCCGCGATTTCTTTTGCCCGACCCGATTGAGACGTTTCGCGCGGCGGAAATTCTGGTGAAAGAAGGTTTCACCGTGCTGCCTTACATCAACGCCGACCCGGTGCTGGCGAAACGATTGCAAGACATCGGCGTGGCGACGGTGATGCCGCTCGGCTCGCCCATCGGTTCGAATCGCGGCATCCAGACGCGCGACCAAATCCGGATAATTATTGAGCAGGCGACCGTGCCGGTTGTCGTAGATGCGGGACTCGGCGCGCCGAGCCACGCCGCCGAAGCAATGGAAATGGGCGCAGACGCAGCGCTCGTGAATACGGCGATTGCCGTGGCAAACGACCCGAACAAAATGGCAATCGCATTTAAGATGGCGGTTGAAGCCGGACGCGCCGCCTACGAAGCGGGTTTGGGATTGCAAAGCGAAGCAGCGATTGCGACAAGTCCATTGACGGCATTTTTGGATTAAGCCAAAACAACAGTTATGATTCAAATCACTGAAGCAATTATCCTGTTGCTGATTGTTATAGCTTTCCTCGTCTGGATAGCGGCGAGTCAAAAAACTTGGGCAAATCGTTTTTCAAAACCCGCATTAACCGGAGTTTTAATCGCTGCAAAATTGCTTTGCATAATTAGTTGCTTCGGCTTTTTGAAATATTTTACGGGTTTTCCAATGTGGTTATCCGTCGTAATATCAATTCCAATAGGCTTAATATTATTTTTTGGAATCAAACGTTTGGGCATTTGGTGCGGGTAATTTTTTTAGAAATATGAGCGCAAAAAAACTTTCAGCATCACGCGCACGGCAAATTTTAACGGCCGCGAGCAAATCACGTGTGCTCGTCGTCGGTGACGTGATGCTCGACCAATTTATTTGGGGCAGCGTTTCGCGCATTTCGCCGGAAGCGCCGGTGCCGGTCGTTGAATTTCAAAACGAAAGTTTCATGCCCGGCGGCGCGGCCAACGTCGCGCGCAATCTCGCCGCGCTCAAAGTGCCGGCGGAATTGTTCGGCATCATCGGCAGCGACCACGCGGCGCATCAGTTGAAAGGATTGTTGCACGACCAGAAAATCGGTTGCGCCGGACTCATCGCGAATTCCTTCCGCCACACGAGCATCAAGACGCGCATCGTCGCGCACAAACAGCAGGTCGTGCGCATTGACCGCGAGACGCGCGACGGCCTCGACTGGAAATGGACGAGCAAATTGGTGAGCGCGGTGAAGAACGAATTGAAAAATGCCGACGCGGTGATTCTCGGCGATTACGGCAAAGGCGTCGTCACGCAGCCGTTCCTCGACGAAATCAAATCGCTCTGTCGCGCGCGCGGCGTGTGGTTGAGCCTCGACCCGAAACCGGTGCATCATTTGAATCTGAACGGACTTTCACTCATCACGCCGAATCGCAAGGAAGCATTTGAACTGGCGGATTTGCACGACGATACAAAAAATTCAAATCCCTTTGCCGATAAAAATCTCATGCTCGTCGCGGACCGATTACTGAAAGAGGTGCGTCCGGCGGTTTTGCTTATCACGCTCGGCGAGTTGGGAATGTTGCTGTGCCAGCGCGGACAAAAACCATTTCACATTCCGACCGTCGCGCAGGAAGTGTTCGACGTTTCCGGCGCAGGTGACACGGTGATTGCGACGTTCACGCTGGCGATTGCCGCCGGAGCTTCTCCGCTTGAAGCCGCAATTCTTTCAAATCACGCTGCGGGAATTGTCGTCGGCAAAATCGGCACGGCAACAACCTCGCCGGAGGAACTTCTGAAAAGCTTCGGTCGCTGATGAAAATCACAGTCGAGACAATCCGCGCGATGAAAAGTCGCGGCGAAAAAATCGCCGCGCTCACGGCTTACGATTTTCCGACGGCAAAATTGCTAGACGAATGCGGCGTGCCAATCATTTTCGTCGGTGATTCGCTCGGCATGGTCACGCTCGGTTATCCGGACACGACGCATGTGACGATGGCGGATATGGAGCATCACGTCCGCGCCGCCGCACGCGCAAAGCCGAACGCATTGCTCGGCGCGGATTTGCCGTTCAAAAGTTACGAGACGATTTCCGACGCGGTCGCAAATGCAAAAAAATTAACTGCTGCCGGCGCAGAATTTCTCAAAGCCGAAGGCGGTCGCGAAATTTTGCCGCAAATCAAAGCTGTCATCGCTGAAAAAATTCCCGTCATGGGACATTTGGGAATGTTGCCGCAGCACGTTCTCGAAGAAGGCGGCAAATATCACGTCAAAGGTAAAATTGAAGCGGAACATCAACGCTTGATTGATGACGCAAAACTTTTGCAAGACGCCGGCGTGTTTGCAATCGTTCTCGAATTGGTCACGCCGCCGGTCGCGGAAGAAATTTCAAAAAGCATTTCCATTCCCACCATCGGCATCGGCAGCGGCGAAAATTGCGACGGCCAGATTTTGGTGACGAACGATTTAATCGGCACGTTTCCGTGGTTCACACCGCGATTTGTGAAGCCTCTGGCCAATTGCGCAGCAGAAATTAAAACTGCAGTCACTTCCTGGAAAAATTCCGTTCAACAAAATCGAAAGTAACGGTTTTATTGGCATTTCCATCGGAAATCATTTTTCGCTTGGACAGCCTTTGTCCAACCCTGCCTGCGAAAATGGTCGCACGATTATGACAACATCAATTGCGACAAACGAACAAATGGAATTGGGATTGGGATTGGCCGGGCTGAAAATTTCTCCGGCCCAACATCCAAACAAAATCGCCCGCGCCAACTGGTGGTTCACCAAAATGCGCGAGACGGTGGCCAACGCGATGGATTGGAGCGCGCCCGCCGAGCCGCGCCCGGAACAAATCTGGATTCGAGAAACGACGCGCGAAGTAAAAGTGTGATTTCAAGTCCGCAGCCCCTTGCGGCACCACGACGGCGCCGGTTATTTTTCGGAATAACCGGCGCAAACGAATTTGCGGATGACATCAATTTCGTCCGCGCCGTAAATACCGTGGTCTTTGGGAAATTCGCGCCATTCGATGTTGAAGCCGGCATTTTTTAATTGCCGCGCCTGCTCGCGCACTTTTTCGAACGGAATGAGCGGGTCAAATTCGCCGTGCGTCAGCAGCAATCGCTGTTGCTTCGCGACGGACGGAATTTCTTTCAGCAAATTTTCAATTTCAAAAACCCATCCGCTGATGCCGACGATTCCGGCGAGCTTGTGCGGATAGCGCAAGCCAACGTCAACCGACATCAAGCAACCTTGCGAAAATCCGCCGAGCGTGATTTGTTCCGATGGAAAATTTTTTGCACGCAAATCGTCGAGCAATTCAAAAAGCAGTTTGCGGCTGCGAATAATTTTTGGCGCAGTGACGTTGGGATAATCGAACCAGGAAAATCCGCCGAAATATTCGTCCGGCGCGTTGACGAGCAGATAATTCAGCCACGGCAAATCCAGCGCGGGCGGCAGCCAGCGATAGCCTTCGATGCTGTCGCCGAGGCCGTGCAGCATAATCATCAGCCGCTGCGAATTTTTTTCCGCGGCAGGAATCAATTCCGCGTCCAACTTCATTTTGCGCCGGAAAATTTTTCGGATTGCGCATCGAGCCAATCAGTCATTTGCTTGCGTTGCGCGTCGGTGAGCCGCGCGTCGTGATGAATGAGGGTGTATTTTGGCAATGGCATTTCTTTTTGGGAAATATCCTCGCTCATGGCATCCATTTTTTTCGCGGCGCGAACGGAATTGGTCGGCCAATCGGACAAATCCAGATTCGCACGGCCGTATTCCACGTCGTTGGCGATGCCGAACGACATCGGCGCGATGCGCGAATACCACGGCCATTTGGTTTCGTGCGAATGGCAATCGTAACACGCAGCGCGAAATAATTTTTCAATTTCCGGCGGCGGTTTGGTTGCGGCGATGAAATCATTTGTCACCGGCGGATTTGTCCGTGGCGGATTAAAAAATTGCAGCACGATAAATGCGACGACGAGCCCGGCAAAAATCCATTTAACAAATTTTTTTAATTTCATGGATTGGTTTGATGTTCGCAACGGGTTTTTGTTCCGTAATTATGGCTGAAATTTCCATCCAATGCTGTCAAAGACTTCAAAAAGAATTTGGCCGAATTCGGCGTCGTAATCCGCCGTTTCAGACATTGAAGCCATGGACGGCTGGTCAAATTCGTTCACCGTAAGAATTAGAAAACATTCCCGCTTTTCAAAAATGATTCGCACTTTGGTTCCGTCACGTTGAATTCGGCAAGGCAATCCCGCCGCAATAAAACGCGCGTGGAGGTCTTGAACCGTCGCTTTCGGCGAAGATTCATCAGCTTTTTCTAAATAATCGCCGCTGTCCATGCCATTATTTTAAATGATTCACCACATCCGAAAATCCCGCAACAACTTCCGCGCGCGTTTTCATGTTGCGAATGCGAACATAAGCGTCGCTGTCCAATTTTGCCGTGAAACCGACGTTTAATTCCTGCGCGCGTTTGAATTGTTTGTCCGATTTCGCCGGCGTCAGCGAATATTCAACCGTGTAACCGGCGGCGCGCAAATCCTGAACGAGCTTCAATGAATCGGCGCGGAGATTTTCGTCTTCAATCAAAACAAAAACGTCCGCATGAACATCAAATTTCGGCAACAAGCCGCGCGATTTCAAAAGTTCGAGCAGCACGACGTCGCCCATGCCAAAGCCAAGCGCGGGCAAATTCACTTTACCGCCGCTGATGAGTTTCACCAAATTGTCGTAACGTCCGCCGCCGGCAATGGCACGAAATTCACCTTTTGCATCGAACGCTTCGAACACGACGCCGGTGTAATAGGCAAGACCTCGAATGACGTGATAATCAATTTTCACAAAATTGCGCAAACCGCGCGCGGCGAGATTTTGCAAAATGCTTTCGAGTTCGGCGGTCGGCTTGCCGGATTCGATGAATTGATTTACTTCCGCGAGCGAAAATCCGAGCGCGGATAATTTCTTTTCAGATTCTTCTTTTGGCGTGCGCACTAATTTATCAATTGCCTGGAAAAATTCGTATTCGGCAGTTTCACTTTCTGATTTGCGTTTGCCGTTTTTATAAAAATCCTGCCACGCGTTGCGGCTGCTCAAGCGGATAACAAAATCCTGTTCGGTCAAACCGAAGCTGCGCAGCGTGTCAATGAGCAGCGCAATCAATTCCGCGTCCGCCGCCGGGTCGGTTTCACCAATTAAATCGGCGTTGAATTGAAAATGTTCGCGCAGTCGTCCTTTTTGCTGCCGCTCGTAGCGGAAGAGTTGCGGAATGGCAAACCATTTGATGGGCTTTTTGTAATTGCGTTCGTGCGCGGCGACCATGCGCGCGAGCGTCGGCGTCATTTCCGGTCGCAGCGAAACTTTGCGTTCGCCTTTGTCGGTGAAATTGTAGAGTTGTCCGACAATTTCGTCGCCGGATTTGGTCGTGAATAATTCAAGCGGTTCGAGCGGCGGGCCGTCGTATTCGCGGAAGCCGTAGCGGCGCGCAACGGTGCGCCATTGCGCGAAAATGAATTGGCGCGCATCGGCGCTCCAAACGTCGGTGTGCGGCAGCGGTTCGGGATAAAAATCGCGGAACCCGGGCAATCGTTCCAAAGCCATGCAGACAAGTTAAAAGGCGCGAAGCAAAAAGAGAAGAATTAATAGCCACGAAAGAACACAAAGAGCGCAAAAAAATATTTCTGTGAACCTTGCGTTCTGTTGCGGCGATTGAAATTAATTTTTCGCGGGAAGTTTCAAAACTTCGGCGCGCATTTCTTTACCGGCCTTGAATTTCACGGTGGGGCGCGCGGGGATCGGCACGTCGGTCTCCGGCTTGTTCGGATTTCTGCCGACGCGCGCTTTGCGGACTTTCACTTCGAAGACGCCGAAGTTGCGCAACTCCACTTTGTCGCCTTTGGCGAGCGCTTCGGAAATGTAGTCGAGGGTTTTTTGCACCACGTCGAAAACCTGCTGTTGAGTCAGCCCGCTTTCGTTGCTGATGCGAATGACGAGGTCGCGTTTGGTGAGAGTCATAGTTTTTTTGTTGGTTTCTGGTTCTGAAATTATTGCACGACACGAATGGTCCAAAAATCGTCCGCGAGATTGTTGTCAGTCACATAAGCATACGGCAACGTAAAATAACCTTTCATGCCCCATTTGGCGCCCCATGAATTGCGCACGATGAAATAATTATTTGAATCGTCATAGCCGACGGCCATCACCGCGTGTCCGCCAATGGCTTTTTCAGCCGCTCGCGGCAAATGAGCGTGACCGGTTTTCGCCACTTGCGCGCTTTCAAAACTTTCATAGACGGTAAATCCAAAAACGAACGGATAACCCGAAGCGACGCAGCCTTTCAACTGCGAAAGCGTCTGCGTCACGCGCTGATATAAAACGGCTTTATATTTGAGCGCGTCGGCGTAACAATTTTTCGGCGGCTTCGTTTTGAATTTGGAAATTTCGTAAGGCCATTCGGCTTCGGGGCAATCGCCGAGTTTGCCCACAGATTTAATGCCATCGCGAATTTGCGCGCCGCTGTCGGAATCAATTGTGTGCTCCATTGCGCGCTCGTTGTAATAAATGAAAAGTCGCGACGGCGTGAAATCGGAAATTTTTTGCTTGAGACGGTCAAATTCAATCGCCGCGGCAATTGCATTCGCCGTGCAACTTCCCAATTGTCCCTGGTCGTAAATCCCCGGACATTGCGGACGCAAATCTTTTTTTGCCGGGAGATTTCCAACAACTTCCACCGGCGCGGCATATAGATGATCGCGATGGTCCGGCAAATCAGGCAGCCAGCCGTAACGCGAAGTTCTGTAGCTCATAAGTGTCGCTTTCTGATGTCATCCAGTTATGGCGATTTTCACAATTTTGTCCATAACAAAAGCAATCAAGCGATGGAAAATGCGTTGTTGAGCCGCTGGACGCGAAGAGGTGATTAGCAAATGGAGCGGGCGAAGGGAATCGAACCCTCGTGTGCAGTTTGGAAGACTGCCGTTCTACCATTGAACTACGCCCGCGTCGAAGATGAATGATATTTCACGCGCTTGCTTTGTCAATTCCATGCCGCTACCATCGCCGCGCATGGCAGCGTTGCTTATCAACGGCGGACGCGTGATTGACCCCGCGAGTAAATTCGATTCTCCCGCGGACGTGCTCATCGTTGACGGAAAAATTTCTGCAATCGGCAAAAACATTTCTGCGCCAAAAGATGCCGAACAAATTGACGACACTGGAAAAAATGTCTGTCCCAGCCTGATTGATTTGCATGTGCATTTGCGTTTGCCCGGTCAAACGCAGAAAGAAGATTTGGCCACCGGCACCGCTGCCGCCGCGCGCGGTTTTTTTTCTTCGGTCCTTCGCCCACCAAACACTACACCCTTACCCTACACGACCAGCACCCT
>JAJPKI010000300.1 GCA_021323835.1 Verrucomicrobiota bacterium
CCATCGGCTGCGATTTTTTTGTTTTCTCCGGCCATAAGATTTGCGGGCCGACCGGCATCGGCGTTTTGTGGGGGCGGCAGGAAATTCTCGACGCCATGCCGCCGTATCAAGGCGGCGGCGAAATGATTTTGAGCGTCGGTTACGACAAAACGGAATTCAAGCACGCGCCGCACCGGTTTGAGGCCGGCACGCCGGACATTTCCGGCCCGATTGGTTTGCGCGCCGCGATGGATTATCTCGACGCCATCGGCCGCGGAAATATCTGGAAACACGATCAGGAATTGGCGAATTACGCTTATGAAAAATTGTCCGCGCTGAAAAACATCCGCTTGTTCGGCCCGAAATTAAATTCTCCAAATCGCGCTGGTCTCGTGAGTTTTTTGCTCAAGGACGTTCATGCGCATGACGTGGTGACGCTGGCCGACCGGGCGGGCGTGGCATTGCGCGGCGGGCATCATTGCACGCAACCGCTCATGCACAAGCTCGGCGTGGAATCCACCGCCCGCGCAAGTTTTTATTTTTACAACACCAAGGCCGAAGTGGACCGCTTCATCGAAGTCATCCGCGAGATTCAGAAATTTTTTGGACAATGAGTGCGCGCTATCAAGAATGGTTGAAACATGTTTTTGACCACGAAGTGAGGGGGCATTTATTGCCTCAGTGGTATTTCGATGATGACGCACCCGTTTTCGAAACTTCTGATGATGAAATAGTGGAATTGATTAGCCAAACATTTCAAAACGCAGGCAAAGATTTAATAAAATACACCGATGCGCAAGTTGACCAAGGGATTTGGTATTTCGTCAGCATGTCAGGATCAAATTTTCTTCACTCGTTGGAATCGTCGGAAGTTCCAATAAAGAAGCGGTTAAAAGCGATTGAGAACATTTTCCATTTGTATTCAGATTATTTCGCTAAACGTTGCGACGAAACTCTCAGCCATTTGTCCGAAGAAGGTGCGCCGCTAAATTCAAGCTGTTACATGTTTTGGGATATTTCTCCACTGACTGTTAGCAAAACTCAAGAGATTCAGAATGCTGTTTTGAATGTCCTTGAGAAAATTCTAACCATTAACCATCGGGCTTGTCGTGAAAGCGCATTCCATGGATTAAGCGAAATGTTTTTTTCTCGATGCGAAGAAATGCAAAAGATAATTGACAATTTTCTGGGCAAAACAAAATTGGACGAAAAACTTTTGACTTATGCGCGCGATGCACGCGAGGGACGTGTTCAATAATTTATGGTTTCTTCTCAATCACCCGTGAGCTCCGTGCTTGAAAAATTTTTCGGGCAGTAACGGTCTTGCATGGCGCGTAATTTGCGTCAAACTTTTACCGACGGATGAACTTGCTCGAAGTCAAAAATCTGAAAGTGCATTTTCCGGTGAAGGCCGGATTGTTCAGCCGCGTCCATGAAACGGTCAAGGCCGTGGACGATGTGAGCTTCAGCATCGCGCCGGGCGAAACGGTCGGGCTGGTCGGCGAAAGCGGTTGCGGCAAGACGACGCTTGGCCGCGCAATTGTTCGACTGGTCAAGCCAACGGCGGGAGAAATTTTCCTTGAAGGCGAAAATCTTTTGCAAATGAGCGGCGCAACCCTTCGCGCCCGGTGCCGGAAATTCCAAATGATTTTTCAGGACCCGTATGGCTCGCTAAATCCGCGCATGACCGTCGAGCAAATTGTCGGTGAAGCGCTGGATATTCATAAATTGACCGACAGCAAATCCGCGCGGCAAAAACGGATTTCCGAATTACTCAAATCCGTCGGACTCGATCCAATTTACGCGCAGCGTTATCCCCATGAATTTTCAGGCGGCCAACGTCAACGAATTGGAATCGCCCGCGCGCTTGCCGTTGAACCGAAATTAATTATTTGCGACGAGCCGGTGAGCGCGCTGGATGTTTCGGTTCAAGCGCAAATCATCAATTTGCTTCGCGATTTGCAGCAGCAACACGGAATCGCGTATCTGTTCATCGCGCACGATTTGGCCGTGGTCGAGCACATCAGCCATCGTGTATTGGTGATGTATTTGGGAAAAATTGTTGAAGCCGCCGAGGCCAAAAGTTTAATTCGCGACCCGCAACATCCTTACACGCAGGCGCTGATTTCCGCCGTGCCGGAAGTGGACCCGGAAACGAAACGCAAACGAATTGTTTTGCCGGGCGACGTGCCGTCGCCGATTCATCCGCCGAGCGGCTGTCCGTTTCATCCACGCTGTCCGATTGCGCAATTGCCAAAGTGCAAAGATGAATTTCCCGAATTGCGCGAAGTGAAAAAGGGAACTTTCGCCGCGTGTCATTTTGCGGGAACGAAAATTTAAAATAATTAGTGCGAGTAACCCTTTTTCCACCGCGCGCGTCTTTAAGGAAAGTTATTTGTTCGTTGAAACGTCGGCAGGCGAGCCGCCGATTTGAAATGGATGCTGGCCTTTGTCTTTGCCGGCGGTGACGAGGAGAAGATATTTGACACCGGGCTGGAGCGGTTCGGGCATTGCGCCTTCAACGGCGGGGTCCATACCGGAAATTTTTTCGCCGTAAGCGAAGCGATTGATGTCGTCGGAGCCTTGGTCGGAAACCAGATGCCAAAGCGGCGCGGTTTGAGGATTGTTTTGCCAACCGGCGAGAGGAACGACTTTGACTTCGGTCAATTCGTAATCCTGTCCGAGGCTGAACATAAGTCTCGGCGCTGATTCGCCGGTGCGGGTGCGCTCCGGCCGTGTGGTGTGTGAAATTTGAATGACGTGGTTGGACCGAAACCAATTGGTGAAATAGACGGCATACACGCCGAGCAACACCAATACCAGCGCAACGAGAAATAAATTTTTTTTGTTCATATAAAGTGAACGACGCGGACCAACCGCATGTCGAACAACCGATTAGACGCAGCGGCAAATAGAATGGTTATGAAATTAACAGTTGAGAATCAAAAGTCGAGAAGCACCGCGTTCACGCTGATTGAATTGCTGGTGGTCATCGCCGTCATTGCAATTCTGGCGGCAATGCTGCTGCCGGCGCTGGCGCGTGCCAAAGAAGAAGGCCGGCGCATCGCCTGTTTGAACAATCTTAAACAAGTGAGCCTCGCGAGCTTGATGTATGTCAACGACAACCAGGGCACTTATCCGCCACGCAGTGAAACCGACCGCTGGACGGACAAAATTTACGACAATTACGGCAAGAACATAAAAGTCCTGATTTGCCCGACGGACGTAGCGCAAAATCCCGGTGACGACCCGCATACGCTTGGCATTTCACCGTCGAATAATGTCGCCGATGCTTCGCCGCGCAGTTATTTGATTAACGGCTGGAACGACTTTTTTGGCGGACTCAATCAGGGCGACGCCATGAAAGAAAGCGCCATCATCCATGTCAGCGACACGATTGTGCTCGGCGAAAAAGGGCATATCCACGGGGACTTTTACATGGATTTGTATGAAAATGGCGGCAACGATTACACGGGCGTTGTCGAGCAAGGTCGCCACGACAACAGTGGTCGCACCAGCGGTGCGGCGATGGGTGCGGGCAGCACAGGCGGTTCTAACTATGCGATGTCCGATGGCAGCGCGCGATACCTCAAATTTCCCCAAGCGATTGACCCCATTAGCCTTTGGGCCATCAGTGATTCCAATCGAGTGTCGAACGCGGTGATTTATTGAGTCGCATCAGGTCAACGGCGCTTCGCAGTGCGCCGGCGATTCATTCAAATATCATCCAAAACATTCCCAATTGTTTGATAGCTTCGGTAAATTGTTCAAAACCGGCGGGTTTAACAACATACGCGTTGACGCCGAATTTTTGCTCGGAAAGCAAATTGGAGCGGGTGAAGGGAATCGAACCCTCGTCTCAGCCTTGGGAAGGCCACATTCTACCATTGAACCACACCCGCATTTTCAAGAGTTTTGAATTTTAAATTTTAAGTGTCAAGCGGTGCGTCGCAGCAATTTACGGAGCCGCGGCCAATTGCTTAATCGCTTCGCGCAATTTATTTTCAATCAAAACGCGGCGCGAAGGCGCTTCAATCTTGCCGCCGTCCAATTCGCGCACGTAAAAATTATCAATCGCCGCGCCGCGCTCCGTCACGATGCGCGCGCCGGTCACGTCCACCTCCATTTCCGCAAATGTCTGCGAAATGGCGTAAAGCAAACCAAGATGGTCCTCGGTCTCAATTTCGATGACCGTGCGCATTTCAGAGGCGGTATTGTCGAAATGAATTTTCGTCGGCAATTTTTCGCCGGCATAAGGCAAATACTGCGGCTGGGTTGCAATTTGTTTCTTGATGAGCGCGGACAAATCCACATCCAAGCCCGTCAAAACTTTTTCCATCAGCGCGTCAAATTTTTCGTGCTCGTCCTTCGTTGCCAGATTTCCCGTGCGACCATCCGTCACAAAAAATTCGTCCAGCGCGATGCCGTCGCTGCGGGTAAAAATTTGCGCACTCAAAATGTTCAATCCACTAGCGCTCAAGCAGCCGGCGATTTTACTGAACAACCCCGCGCGGTCCCAAGTGCAGACTTTGGCGACGCTGTAGCCGCGGTCCGGCTCGTCGCTCCACGCGATAATGGGTGATAGCGTATTTTCACCTTCGTGAATCAATTGCTCCATGAAGCGGTGTGTCAATTCGATGTCGTCGAGAATTTCCTTCGCCGTATGAATCTCAAAATAACGCGGCTGCAGCGATGTAAAGTGCGTTGTGATTTCCTCTTCGGAAATGCGTTTGGACGCCAGCTCGCGGACTTCGCCGGCCAGCAATTCCCGTTGCTTTTCCGACGCACGGACAAATTCCGTGCTGCCCATCAACAACGGCATCGCACGCGAGTGCAATTGCCAGAGCAACGAATCTTTAAAGCCGTTCCATAATTTGTCGCTTGTGCCCATCGAATCGGCAAACGTCAGCAGCGTGAGCAAATTCAAATTTTCCGACGTTTCAATTTGCTGCGCGAAATTTCTTATGACTGACGCATCATCCAAATCGCGGCGTTGCGAAACGATGGCCATGAGTAAATGGTTTTCGATAAGCAACTGGAGCGTGTGCATCGCCGCACTGTCGAGTTTCAGTCGCTTTGCCGCGCGCAACGCCATTTCCGCGCTGACTTCCGAATGCCCGCCTTTTTTGTGCTCCTCGGCTTTGCCGACGTCGTGCAGCAGCAATGCCAAATATAAAATGCCGGGCCGCTCGATTTTTTGAAACAGCGGGCCGTAATTCGCATAAGGCGAATCTTTCGCCTCCCACGTTTTGTCCAATTGTTCGAGGCAAACCAGCGTGTGCTCGTCTGCGGCGTATTGATGATAAAATTCGTGTTGCACGAGGCACGTCAGCTTGCCGAATTCGGGAATATATTTGCCGAGGAGATTCGTTTCGTGCATCGCGCGCAAAATCCACGCAACCTCGCCGCGACGTTCCAAAATTGTTAAAAAAGTTTCGCGCACGTGCTCATCGTTCAGAAAATTTCTATCCACGAGCGACACCTGATTGCGAATCAATTGCGCCAAATCAGGATGCAATTGCAATTGCTTCGTTTGCGCGTGCAGGAAAGCGCGCATCAACCGCGCCGGCACATCGCGAAAAATTCTGTTCGACGCCGCGCGGATTTCTCCATCAGCAAAAATAAATCCGTCCACCGGTTCCGTCGTGACCCGACGCTTCGGCAGCCAGCGTTTCAGCGACAGCACGCCAAGTGTCGGCGGAATCAGCGCCATTCGCTGCTCAAGCGTGCGCGTGATGAGAAAAATATTTCGCGTGTGCGTGTAAAGCTCGCGCATGAATTCCTCAATGCGTTTGCTCGGCGAGCGTTCGGTGTAGCCGAGATTCAGCGCCACGGCGGGTTGGAGATTTTTGCCGAGAACGTCGAGCGGACGATTGACGTGATAATGCAATTCCGTCCGCACCTTTAGCAGAAAATCGTAAGCGGCTTCCAATTGTTTGCGCTCGGTTTCACTGACAAATTCCTTTTGCTCCAATTCATGCAGCGAGCGCGTGCGATATTTGAAAAACGTCATCCACAGGAGATTTTGAAAATCGCGCAAGCCGCCGCAGCCGTTTTTGATGTTCGGCTCCTGCATCGTCGCGGAATTTCCAAATTTCGTCCGGCGCGCTTCCTGGTCTTCCATTCGCGCGGCAATATATTTTTCTTCGTAACCGTCCACGCATTTGGCGACGAGCGCTTTCTGAAATTTTGCGAACAATTTTTCGTCGCCGATGATGAGCCGCGATTCGATGAGCGACGTTTTAGATTGCATGTCCGAGTTCGCGACCTTCACGCAATCGTCAATGCTGCGAACGGCGTGACCAACTTTCAGGCCGACATCCCAAAGGGGATAAAGCACGCCGTCAATCAATTTGGAAAGATGCGGCAACGGTTTGTTCGCGGCGATTTGGCCGTCGTGCAAAAACATGAAATCAATGTCGCTGTGCGGATTCAATTCCGCGCGTCCGTAGCCGCCGATGGCTACCAGCGCGACGTGCGGAAATTCCTTTTGCACTTTCGCCGGCAGATTTTTTTTTGCCTCGTCCCAAAGATGCCGCAGCAGCGCATCCAGAATCGCTGCGCGCGCCTGGCAGATTTCAATGCCGTCCGCCCCCGCATCGTGCAGCAGCTTCAGCCGGTGCGACTCGACCTTGAGAAAATTCTTGTAGCGCGCAA
>JAJPKI010000153.1 GCA_021323835.1 Verrucomicrobiota bacterium
ACGGCTTCGCGCTCGCGCCCGGCGACATTATTTACGTGCATTATCGCCCTTGGATTTATGCTGAAGAACTCGTGAACGTCGCGGCGACTGCGTTTATCCAATCGGTCGTCATCACGTGGACGGGCTTGCACGTCGGGCCATTCATCACAACGCCAATTTTCTAATCCGGGAAATTTTATGAAATTCATCACGCTTTCGTTGGCGGGATTTGCGCTGGTCATTTTGTCCGGTTGCAAATCAGGACCAAACTATGGCCAGCAATTTCAGCCGACCAGCACTCGGCTTGCGGGCGTGAATAATTTCACACCGGTTTCGCTCGGCCAAAACCGCCAGGAATTATTGCAAGCGCCCATGCAGGATTACACCGTCGGCCCCGGCGACCGCCTGGACATCGAAGCGCTCGGCGACCCGGCAACGCGCGAAACGGTTTTGGTCGGCCCCGATGGAAAAATCTATTTTTATTTGCTGCCGGGAATTGACGTTTGGGGACTCACACTCGCGCAGGTGCGCGAAAAAATTGAAGAAGGCCTGCTCAATTACATGCGCGGCCAGCAACCCGTGAGCGTGACGCTGCGCGAAGTCGGCAGCAAACAAGTCTGGCTGCTCGGCAGATTTGAATCGCCCGGAATTTATCCGCTTACCGGTCCGACCACGTTGCTTCAAGCAATTGCCGAAGCCGGCGGTCCGGCAACTCCGGCATCCGTTGCCGCAGGAATGGGCGGTCCGCTGGGCATCAGCATTTCCGGCGACATCGCAGATTTGCATCGTTCATTTGTCATGCGCAATGGCCGCGTGCTGCCCGTGGATTTTTATCGCCTGTTGAAACAAGGTGACATGACACAAAATATTTATTTGCAGCCGGACGATTTTGTCTACATGCCCTCGTCTGTCGCCAAAGAAGTCTATGTGCTCGGCGCCGTCGGCGACCCGACCTCTGTGACTTACAACAACGAAATCACCCTCATCGGCGCTATTGCCGCTGCGCGCGGAACGGTTCCCAACGCCTATCTTTCGCACGTGGCCATTGTTCGCGGCACACTGACCAACCCGCAAATCGCAATCATGAATTATCGCGACATCATCAAAGGCAGTTCGCCGAACGTGCTGCTCGAACCCGGCGACATCGTCTACGTGCCGTTCACGCCGTATCGCGTGCTCGAATACTACGCTGACATGATTTTACGAACGTTTGTGGAAACTGTCGCTGTCAACGAAGGCGCGCGCGCCGTGTCGCGAAATGCCGGTGTCGTTGGCGTGTCCATTCCATCCGGCGGTGGCGGCGGCGTAATTGTCGGCGGCGGTGGTGGCGGTGGTGGCGGAAACGGCGGCGGCAATGGAAACGGAAACGGAAATGGCGGCGGCGTTTTGGGCGGCGATTGATTATTCGCCGCGATAAACCGCGCGCGCCGTGCAAGTCTCGGCGACGACAATTTCCGTGAGTAATGGCAATTTTGGTTTCAACTTGCGCCAAATCCAAACCGCGATAATTTCGCTCGTCGGATTTTCCAAGCCGGGAATTTTGTTGAGATAATTGTGGTCAAGCTTTTCCCAAATCGGTTTGAACGCCGCTGAAATGTCCGCGTAATCCATCAACCAGCCGAGCTTTTCATCGCATTCGCCCGCCACGACAACTTCGACTTTGAAACTGTGTCCGTGCAATCGGCGGCATTTGTGCGCTTTCGGCAAATGCGGCAGCAAATGCGCCGCTTCAAATTGAAATGATTTTCGCAATTCCATTTTCATAAAATTTTTTGGGAGGGACGGCGTGTCGCCGTCCCAAAGTTTCTGTATTTATTCGCGATTCAATTCTAAACCTGTCCACGTGATGAAATCGCCGAGCGCAGACCGTCCATCGTGACGCCATGACAGCGGCGGATTTTGCATTTGACCGAGCGGACAAATCCGCGTCGCGCCCCATCGAGCTAATTGCAACGGGATTTCAGAAATTTTTTCTTCCGGCGCGGCGATTCCGACCGTCGAAACTTTTCCTCGAACTGCATCTGCATTTTCCAAAGCCGTTTTCAAATTTGCGACGGGTTTGACGTAAATGAAACGATTCAGGCACGACGTTTGAAATCGCGCGTCCGCTTCAAAAATCACCGTCCACGCCGTCGAATCCTTGCTGCAAAAATGCTGCGTCAATTCCGGCGAATGCGCCGCGCGCACTTCATAAATGCCGCGACGATGCGCAATCGCCGCCGATTCTTCCGTAGAAATTTCTCCGCGTGGCTCGTTGGCTTCGCGTTTTTCCAATTCTTCCGCCAGCAATTGCGAAAAATGTTCCGGCGCAATTTCTCCGCCAAGCTCAACGTAAATCACGTGCGGCGACAAACAACCCAACTGATTCCACGCAACAATATCATCTACAGCCGCCGCGACGATTTTTTTTCCGCGCGAGCCATACAAAACTTCTGCCGACACAAATCCAAAGCTCAAGCGATGGCCATAGCCAAGAAATTTTGTTTTAAGCGGAAGATGTTTGCGAATTTTATCCAACGTTTCGTCATTGCCAGTCGCAGTGACGCAATCTGCTTCCGCAAATAAAACATTTTCCAAATCATGGTTTCCTCCGCGCCATTCGGCAATTTCCAGACACGCCCCAAGTTTTGCATCGGCGTCATAAATCGAATGTGCAAACAATCGTGGCAAAAATGAACTGCCGCTGGCGCACTTCGCAAATTGCGCCGAGCGCAGCAGTAATCCGAAAATAATGCTCGTCAAGGTCGGATTCGGAATATTGCCAGCGCAAATGTGAACCTGAAACTCCGGCGCACGAGCAATCGCGGCGCGCGAAAATTTTTCTTCGATGGTTGTCGCGCAAATCTGGTCGAGGCGTTTTGCATCGCCAAATTCTTGAATCAAAAGCGCATTGAAATTTTCCCGCGTTAATTGTTTAAAGAAACTATTCAAGCCGCGTTCCAAAGTTGCGCGAGAAAAGCCAATTGCTTTTGCATTTTCCAAAGCGAATTTGCGGAATAGAAATTCCGGCTCGAGCCAATTTTCCGCCAACTCGCTCAAAAAATTGACGAGACTTTGCGTTGAACGATTTGCCAAATACTGTTCGCGATTTCGTTTCAGCGTTTGGCACGCTTCGGAAATCATTGCCGGCGAAAGCGTGGCTTCCGGCGGCAAATCGGCGAGAAAATAGTTGGGCAAGTTCATGCGGTCATCAAAGAACAGCCGCGCGGCTCGGCCAATTGCGCGCGACCAATCAATTCAAATCCGCCACCGTGACGAATTCCTAAATCTTCAGTCTGAATCGCGGCGACGGAAAAGACATTTGCCAAATCAAAAATGCGAATCAATCCGGTTTCACCATCGGCGACTTCGCGTCTGCTTTCCGGCGAAGTGATTTGCGCGCGTGCCCACGGCGGAAATCGAAATTTTCCATCGCCAGTGGTGTAAGCTTGAGAACTCAATTCACTCATGCCGTATTCGCAAATGATATTTTCGCGCGGGATGCCGAGAAATTTTTCGATGAAAGAATGCAATTCAGATTTTGGCATTGAGCGCGAACGATTTTTGTAGCCGCCGGTTTCCATCACGCGCGAACCGGCAGGTAATTGAATTTTCAAATTTCTATCCGCGAGAAAGTCCAGCAGATGAACAAATGAAAATGCTGTGCCCAAAATCAGTTTTGGATTTTGAATTTTGGATTTTGAATTGTCGAACACTGCAAGCATGGCGTCAAAATCCAAAACCCACGAACCATCGGTGGAAATTTTTCCGACAAAAACATTTTCAGACGCGCCGAATTTTCGCCGGACGGTTTCAAACATATGCACGAGCGAGGAATTCGGCGCCTGTTCCGCGGGAGGAGTTAAAATAACGAATCCGCAATTCGCAATCCGCAATCCGCAATTTTGTTTGAACCATTTCAAAAGCGAAGTTTCGTAAAGCTCCAGAGATTCAGCACAATGAAAATGTCGGCTTGGCTTTTGTTCGGTAGTGCCGCTGGAATGGAAAGCCGCCTTGCGTTCTTCGGGCATAAGCGA
>JAJPKI010000257.1 GCA_021323835.1 Verrucomicrobiota bacterium
ACGCAGCGCGGTTTTAAGGCGAACTTTTTCCGTGTCCTTGACGCGTCCACTCTCGACGTAAAGACCGAGGAAGAAATTGCCGTTGAATTGACGCTGCCAGCCGAATGTGTCGCCTTGGTTCGTGAATTTATATGGGCGCGCGGGCTGGATTTTGTAACCAAGCCGTTGCTCCATTTCCGCGCGGAACCAATCCACGCCTTTTTCCTGAAGCACATATTTGAGCCGCGCGTGCTTGCGATTCGTCCGGTCGCCGAAATCGCGATGAATCGTCAGCACCGCTTTCGCCGCGTCCACGACTTTTTCCGACGTCAAAAATCCGAGCACGTCGGCAAGGCGCGGATACGTCGCCTCATTGCCGTGGCTGCGACCCATGCCGCCGCCAACGCAAATGTTGTAGCCAACAAGTTTGTCATTCTCGACAATTGCGATAAAGCCGACGTCGTTGGTCAAAACGTCAATGTCATTCGATGGCGGAATCGCGAACGCCGTTTTGAATTTTCGCGGCAGATAATGGTTGCCGTAAAGCGGGTCGGTGAAACTTTTATTTTCCGCGTCATCCAAATTTAATTGCACGCCGTCAATCCAAATCGCGTGATACGCTTTCGTCTTCGGCGCGAGTTCCAGCGCGACCTTTTGGCAATCGGCATAAACCTGTTCGCGCGCCTTGGTGTAAGCGGGCGTCGGCGGCGCAAGCACGTTGCGATTCACATCGCCGCAGGCGGAAAGCGTCGAGAGCAGGCACTCGTTGATGCCTTTGATGACATTGCGTAAATTATTTTTGGCGATGCCGTGAAACTGGATGCTTTGACGCGTGGTGATGCGCAGCGTGTTGTTGCCAAATTTCGCGGACAATTCGTCGAACATTTTCCACTGGCTCGCCGTCATAACGCCGCCGGGGATGCGACCGCGCACCATCATAATATATTTCTTTTCTGTCTTGCGCAGGTCGCGGTCGTCCTGCTGATAGCAGCCGTGAAATTTCAGGAATTCATAATCGTCGTGCGAAAAATGGTCCTCGCCCTCGTTCGCAATCGTTGCGGCAATGGTGCCGGCCAGCGTCGGGAACGACGATTTCAAATCTTCGTTGTGGGTCAATTTACCTGTTGCATTTTCGCTCATGCGAACGAACAATTTAGCTGGAATGCAAACGCTATTCAAGCGCAGCTTGCGGTTGTCGAGGCGATTTAATGTAACTGCATCGTATCAATTAGCGTCTTGAATTTTACTGATTTCGTAATTTCCAGATGAAAACTTTAATTGCCATCATTTTAGCGCTCGGCGTTGGATTTGCCGCGGCGTATGTCATCGTCTCAAAACAAAAATCCACGCCCCCGCCGCAAGTGGAAAGTCCAACTCCCGCACCTGTCCAACAAACTGCCGCAACGCCGACGCCAAAAGTCATCGTTAAAACTGTCGCGGGCACACCCGCCGGCGAAACGCCGCAGGACATGCTCAATGATTTGCTCAACATCCATCTGGGCGCGACTGGCGGCGAGCGCAATACGGCGTTGCGCACGGTCGTTTTCAAATTGGAAGGCCTCGCGCAATGCGGCAAAGACGCCGTGCCTGCCATCAGCGCATTTATCGGCCGCAGCGTGGACGTCAATTACACTTCCGCAGACAATCAAAATAATAATGGCGGCAACAACAACGGCGGCGGAAATAATTTTGGAAATAACGGCGGTGGAAATGGCGGCGGCTTCGGCGGTTTTCGCGGCGGAGCGCGTCGCGCGCGCAATTTGCAAAATTTGCAAACGGATTGGGTTGTTCCGCCATCATTGCGGCTCGGGCTGGTCAGCACGTTGAAAGAAATCGGCGGGAAGGATGCCGAACAAGCGCTCGCGGATATGTTGAACAGCACCGCGCGAGGCGTAGAAGTCGCTTACCTCACCGTCGTGCTCGAAGACATGGCGCCGGGAAAATATCGCGACGTGGCCGTAAAAGCCGCGAAAGATTTGCTGACGAATCCCGTGACCGTTGATAAACCCGACCAACTCGATGATTTGTCCAAATCGTATCTTTACGGCGTTCTGGAATTTTACAAAGACGCCACGTTTGCCCAAACCGCGCAGCAAATGCTTGTCGGCAAAGACGGACGCCTGGACATGGACGCGATGGATTATCTTTCGACCGTGCTTGGCGAGCAATCTGTTGCCGCGCTTTATTCCGCTTACAACAATTCCGCGCTGACGAATCAATTCGATAAAATGCGTCTCGGTCGCGACATTCTCGGCTTTGTCGGACAAAATTCAACCGCCAACCAATTTTTTACGACCATGCTCAACGACCCGAACGTGGACAATCGCCAAAAATTATTTTCCATCATGCAACTCGCCGGCGGATTCGGCGGCGACCTGACCGACCAGCAAGTGATTAACGCGCGTATCAACGTCTTGAATCAATTACTCCAACAAAGCCAAATCGCCGGCGACCCGACGCTCTCGCGCGCAATTACCGCGACCATCACCGGCTTGCAAACCGGCAATCCGCCGAACCCCGGCGACATTTTTGGCAACAACAATGGTGGCGGCGGGGGACGACGAAATCGCGGCGGTGGAAATGGCGAAGCGAACGGCGCGGCAGCAAATTAAGTCGCCGGGACAAGTTTTTGCAGCAGCAACGTCGCGCCGAACAGAATCGCAAAAATAATTCCGAGCCATTTCGGGCAAAAGGCCGAGACCGCGAGCCAATCCACAAAAACAATTCCCGCAAGCAAGCCGGAAACAATTTTCCCGACGTTCACTTCTTTTTCATCCTGCTGAAAAATGGTTCGCACGCAGCGCGCAATCCACAGCGCGAGAATTATGGAAAATAGAATTGCGGATTTTCGCGCGAGGCCGTTGTCCAGCAATTGCGCCAGCACAATCGGCGCGGCGAGAAAAATGAGCGGCCAATACGGAACCGGCCCGCGAAAACTTTCGCGCCGCGCCACGTAACTCAATCCGACGATGTAAAATGCCAGCGCCGCGCCGCACCAAATTGGCCAGCCGTTCACGCCCCAAATACCTGTCGCACCCGCGATGACATAAACCCAAAACCGGCACAAACCCATCAGCCACGGCGACGCGACAATCGCTTTATGAATCGCGTCGTAAAGAACAATTGAAGCCAGCAGCGCCAGCGCGAGAACGCCGCACGTTTTGCTGATGACTGCCAGCGCGAGCGCACCGACGGCGAGAAATCCAAAACTCCACAACCAAACCTGTTCGCGCGTGATTTCGCCGGAGGGAATTGGCCGTGTGGGACGGCGTTGACGGTCGAAATTTGCATCGAAGGCATCGTTCAAAAACATTCCGCCGGTGTAAAGCGCGCTGACACCGATGAGCAGCAGCGGCAGAGTCCAATAATTTTTTCCGCCGCCGAGCCACCAACCCGCGAGACAATTCGACCACACGGTGGGCAAATTGGAAACGCGGCCCAAAGTGAGCAACGTGCGGAATCTTTGATTCATTGAGTGCGAAAGGAAACCAGAAAATGCCGCGCCTGAAAAGGAAGTTTGAATTACCAGACGATTCAAAGATGAGCCACGGCGCACTCGCCGTTGGTTCCAGCATGGTGTTTATTGGACCTGTAGCATATAAAATTGCTGCGGCGCGTTTAGATTTGCTGAATTCGTGAAATTGAAATTTCCATTTCCATCGAATGAATTTGTGGCGACGCGCTGCCATTGAACGGTTGGCAGAGCGACGTTTGTGGCTTCAAGTAAATAAAATGTTTTTCCAGCGATTCCATTTGAGCCGTTGAAAATAAAATTATTTCCGCTGGCGACGATGCTGGAAATCGGCGGCGGTGGAATGAAAATTATTTCTCCGCTCGCGGTGCGGGGCGTGTCGCCATTGCGATAAATCGCCGGTGGATTGGTTCGCACATCCTGCACGATGTAAGTAAATGCATCGGCGACATTGTTGGCGTTGGTGTAATAAATGAAATGGCTGTCGAAACTCACAGCGACGCCATTGGTGCTGGTATCGTTGACATCGGTCAAGACAACTGCATCGCCGTCGGCATCGCTCCAATTGCTGGCGAGATTGGAAATGGGAATCGCGACGCCATTGGGCGTTTGATACAAAATGTAATTCGCGGCAACCGGCGGATGATTGTTGGTGAAGGACAGAATCAACGAGTTGCTATTTGTGTGAACGTAGAAATAGCCGCCTTCCAAATCATTTTCAAAGAATGAAGTGTCAACGGCAAATTTAGTTGCATCAAAATTGGCGATGCTTCCGGCGGTGGCGATGGTCCAATCGTAATTCGTGTCGGCGCTGAAATTGGTCATGTTATCAATCTGGCCGTTGGCGAACGACTGGAGATGAATCGTAAATGGATTGGAACCGGTTGCGGCGATGTTTAATTGTCCGTTGATTTGCAGAAAATCAAAACCATTGCCGCCGCTGCCGTCGGCGTTTTGAACGGCAATGACAAAATTTCCGCCTGCGCCGAACGTCGTGTTTGCCGTTGCGGTGATTTGGCCGATGCTATTTGCTCCCGGCGAAATCGTTCCATTGACAACTAGCGAAGGTGTCGTGACGGTTGTATTTCCCGCCAGTATTCCATTTGCAGCAATCGTGATTGGATTTGGCGAAATAATTTTTGCGCCGTTGACCAATTGCGCCGAAGAAGAAATGCCATCGCCGATGTTCAACGCGGTGACGTTGGAAATTTGTCCGCCTTGCAAATCAATGATGCCGCTGTTCAAGTTGATCGTCGAAGTTCCGATGCCGCCGATGATGTTTGTTGCCTGCACCGTGCCGCCATTGACGTTGAGAATCGCCGTCAAATTCATCGCGCCCACCGTGCCGCCGTTGGTCACGGTCATCAGCAAATTGCTGTTCACCACCAGTATCGCTGTCCCGTTCACAGTCACCTGGCCGAGATAATTTGTTCCACCCGTTCCCGTCGTCGTGCCGCCGGTCGCGCCAAGGGCTTGGACGCCCATTTGCAAATTATTCATGTCAAT
>JAJPKI010000293.1 GCA_021323835.1 Verrucomicrobiota bacterium
CAATATTGGCTGAGCAAAGGCGCGCAACCCAGCGACACGGTCGCCAGTTTCATCAAGAAATTAGGCAAAGCAGCGCCCGCTCAGGCGGCAGCTTAATTTTTTCGTGCCATGCAAGAGTTCCTCGAATATGTCGTCAAAGGACTCGTGCAAAAACCCGAGGCGGTCACCATCACGCCGGTCGAACGCGCGGGCGTAACAATTTATGAATTGCGGATGGATTCGTCCGATGTCGGAAAAATCATCGGCCGCCAGGGCGTGACGATTAATGCGATTCGTTCTTTGCTTTTGGCCGGCAGCGCGAAAAAAGGTTTGCGTTGCGCCGTGGAAATTGTCGAAGACAATCCGGCGCGTTGAAAAATTTGTAGCGGCGGTCTATGACCGCCGGGCACGAAAAAAATCGGCGCTGACACAACGCCGCTACAGAAATGAAAATTGACGTGCTCACTTTGTTTCCGGCGATGTTCGCCGGGCCGCTCGATGAAAGCATCATCATGCGGGCGCGAAAAAAAGGTTTGCTCGATTTGCAAATCCACGATTTGCGCAACTGGACGCATGACCGGCATAAAACGGTAGATGACAAGCCGTTTGGCGGCGGGCCGGGAATGTTGATGAAATGCGAGCCGCTATTTGATGCGGTCGAAAGTTTGCGGCGCGAAAAAACGAAAGTGATTTTGCTTTCGCCCGGCGGAAGAAAATTTTCGCAGGAAATTGCGCGCGAACTGTCACAGGAAAAAGATTTGCTGCTCGTCACCGGCCATTACGAAGGTTTTGACGAGCGTGTGCGGGAAAAGTTGGCGGACGATGAATTGTCCATCGGCGATTACGTTTTAACGAACGGCGCCTTGCCCGCGATGGTGGTGATTGATGCGGTGACGCGATTGTTGCCCGGCGTTTTGGGCGACGATGAAAGTTCGCGCGACGAATCGTTCAGCGCCGGATTGCTGGAATATCCGCAATACACGCGGCCGGCGGAATTTCGCGGGATGAAAGTGCCGGACATTTTGGTTTCCGGCAACCACGCCGAAATTGAAAAATGGCGACGCGAGCAAGCGAAGTTAAGGACGAAAAAAAATCGTCCGGATTTATTGAAATAAAAATTTAAGGTTATGAATCAAGCATTACAGAAAAAAATTGAATCGGAACAGTTTCGCAAAGACGACGCGAAGTTTAACGTCGGCGATTCCGTGAAAGTGCACACCAAAGTCGTCGAAGGCGACAAGGAACGCATCCAGATTTTTGCGGGTGTCGTCATCGGCAAACGCGGAACCGGCTTGAACGAGACTTTCAGCGTCCGCCGCATCAGCTACGGCGAAGGCGTTGAACGCATTTTTCCGTTGCATTCGCCGCGCGTGGACAAAATTGAAGTCGAACGCCAGGGCTCTGTCCGCCGCGCCAAATTGACTTATCTCCGCAAACGCCTCGGCAAAGGCGCGACACTGGTCAGAGAAAAGGAAGAAAAAGCCGCGCCTGCCGCGAAATAATTTCGCGAACATTTTTCAAAGGCGAGGCGCAAGCTTCGCCTTTTTTGTTGGCTGGACAAACCGACGTTGCCGGAATACTCATTTAGCGAGAGCGCCCGTAGCTCAGTTGGATAGAGCATCTGCCTTCTAAGCAGGTGGTCGCGCGTTCGAATCGCGCCGGGCGCGCCATTTATTTTTGCCATGCTGAAACTGGAACAACTCGCTGAACTGCTCGAACAAAATCGCGACGCCGCGTCCGCGCGCGTGAAAGAATTTTCCATCGGCGGCAAAAGATTTAATTTCAATTCGCGGCCCGCAATCATGGGCGTCATTAATTTGTCCGCCGATTCCTGGTATCGCGAAAGCGTTTGTTTGACGGCAGAAGCGGCGATTCAGCGCGGAAAAATTCTTGCGGCACAAGGCGCGGACATCGTGGACATCGGCGCCGAATCCACTTTGGCAAATGCCGCGCGCGCAAATGATGAGCTGCAAAAATCCAAATTGATTCCCGTCATCAAAAAATTGCGAGCAGAGAAGATTTTGGTTTCAGTGGAAACGTATTCGACAAAAGTCGCGCGCGCATCGCTCGAAGCCGGCGCAAATATTTTGAATCTGACTGGCAGCGCCAATTCAAAAGAAATTTTCAAAATGACTGCTGCGCACGATGCCGTCATTATCATTTGCTACGTCCAGGGCAAAAATGTCCGCGACGTCGGCAATTTTGATTTCAGCGCCGACCCAATTGAAACGATGCGCGACTACTTTTCGCGGCAAATTGAAATCGCCCAGCGCAATGGCGTTGAAAAAATCTTTTTAGACCCCGGCCTCGGCTTTTACTACCGCAACTTGCAGGACAGCGCCGTTCGGGTTCGCCATCAGATGAATATTTTCCTGAACACATTCCGATTGCGAACGCTTGGCTTCCCGATTTGTCACGCACTGCCGCACGCGTTCGAATTTTTTGGCGATGAAGTCCGCTGCGCCGAACCTTTTTTTGCCGTTCTGGCCACGTTGGGCAAAACGGATTTGTTTCGCACGCATGAAGTTCCGCGAATCAAAGCTGTTTTGGAAACGATGAAAGCTTTTTGAAACCGCGGATTACGCGGATTTACGGCAGAAAAAAACGTCTTCTTCTTGTGAGCTGGAAATCCATTGTTCGCAGATTTTCAATTTATATTTGGACAATACTTTTTGAACAAGCTTCGGCGTGTAGCGACAAGAAAAAAATAATCGAATTTTTTCGCCGGCTTTAAATTTGAAAATTTCGTTTTCAACCTCAATTTGTCGCGCGCGCTTGAATTGAAAATTAGCAACAAAACGCTTTAAGCCAAAGCCACCAATCGCAATTTCAAATTTCATTTCACCGTCGCGCTTTTCGATGCCCAAATCCAACAGAAAAGTCATCAGCCAGTCGCGTGTTTGGGGATTATCGTATTGAGGCAGAATTTTTACCATTCCCGCGGCATAACTATTCCCCGGCGCAAGATTGGCGCTGAACAAAAGAAAATCATTTGGATGAACGAGCGTGGCCAGCTTCGGCAGAATTTCCTGCGGCTCGAAATTGGGAATCATGCCAAAAAAAGTGACGATTCGTGATCTGCGATTCGAAAACTGTAAATTACTAGCAGTTGCTAAATCGCAAACTAAAGGAAAACAATTTTTCTCCGGCAAAACTGAAAGCGCAGTTTTTCGCGCGGTCAAAACCATCGCCGCGCTGACATCGCATGGCGAATAAAAAATTTCTTTGCCGCGAGTTTTTAGCAATTTCAGCAGCCGCGTGTCTTTTTGTCCACCGCCGCAACCGAGGCCGATGACATGAATGTTTTTTGATTTTATTTTTTTAGTGACGCCTTCGAAACTTTGCTCATAAATCGAGCGGACATTTTCATCGTTGCGTGACGGTGAATAAATTTGGTGCAGCGAGAGCCATTTTTGGGTTTGCTTGACGCTGTCGTAATGAAATTTGTGATTAATTTTCCGCGAGCGCAGCGACTTCAGCAAATCGCGCCGGATATTTTCGGGAAATTGGCTTTCGTGAACTAAAATGTTCGCCACAGATTTCATCGCATTACTTTTGTGGAAAAATCTGATAGAGCAAAAGATAAACGATGACGCCGGTGACGGAAACATACATCCAAATTGGCCACGTCCAGCGCGCGATTTGTTTGTGCTTGTCGAATTTTTCGCGAAGCGCACGACTCAACGTAATTAAAATCATCGGCACGATGACCATTGCCAGAATTGTGTGCGTTAAAAGAATTGTTAGATAAATCGGGCGAAACCACGCTGGATTTAGAAATTTAGTCGGACCTTGATGTAAAACAACGCCGAGGTAAGTGTGATAAGTCAGGTAGCAAACCAGAAAAATGCAGGACGTGACAAATGCTGAAATCATGCAGCGTTTGTGCGCCGGAATATTTTTACGGCGGATAAAAATAAATCCTGCGGTCAGAAAAATTGCGCTCAAGCCGTTGAGCGAGGCGTTGACGGCAGGCAAATCGTGGATGCTCATGGCTCGCGTTCGAGCCGATGAACAGTTTTGATGAGGCGCGGCTCAACGTCGTTTGTCCAATCCACGTCGTCGCCGCCGGTTTGAAAAATGCCGCGCAATTGCGCATGTTTATCCACGACGACGAAAATGGTCGTGTGAATGAAAAGGTCGGCGGCGTTTTTTTGGTCTTTCGGGTCAATAGGCTTCGCGCTCAATTTTAAACTGTTCGCCGCAAGCGCACCAATTTCGCTTTTCGTTCCGGTCAAAAATGTCCAGCGGTTGAAATCCGCGCCGAAGTGTTCGCCGTAGCGTTTTAAAATTTCCGGTGAATCAAAGTCAGGGTCGGTCGTAAGCGTGACCAATTTTGCGTTGCTGCTCGCGGGCAATTTATTTTCAACGTCTTTCATTTGTGCGGTCATACGCGGACACGGGCCGGCGCAGCGCGTAAAAATGATATCGGCAACCCAAACATGATTGGTCAAATCGGCGAGCGTCGTGACTTTGCCGTCCTGATTGGTCAGCGTGAAATCAGAAATTTTGCCGAGCGGCGGCAGGGCAGTTTGCTTTTGAAATTCGGCGAACGAGGCCAAATACGCCAGGCCGAGAAACGCGAGCAGAAACAAAAAGCCGAACAAAAATGTTTGGGGCAATTTTGAGTCAGACATGAGTCAAAATCATGCTGATTATTCGTATTTGCTTTTGCCATCAGCCGGTGGCGGCGTGACAGTCGGCTTGGACTTCAACCATTTGTCAAAATCTTCCTGTGTATCCACGACTAAAAATCCGCCGGTCATGCCGGAATGGCCGCTGCCGCAAAGTTGCGCGCAATTGATTTGGTAGCGGCCGGTTTGCGTCGGCGTGAACCAGCATGGAATCCGCAATCCCGGAATCGCGTCCTGACAAACGCGCATCGCCACCACTTTGAACGAATGAATTACGTCCTTCGACGAAACATAGACGATGACCGGCTTGTTGACTGGCACGTGAATTTCGTTCAGCAATTGAACATCGTCTTTACCGTTCGCGTCATTCGGGTCAATGCCAAATGGATTTCCGTCAGAAACAAGTTTCAAATCCTGTTTACCGAACATGCCGTTCGCACCGGGATAACGGACGTTCCACGCATATTGTTGCGCTTCGACATAAATGACCGTGGAATTTTTTGCGTCGGGAAAATGGTCAACGGCTTTTGCCCAAACGGGAATGGCGATGCCAATCAGCAAAAATGCTTCGGCAAGCACGACGCCGAGTTCAATATAATTGGACGCATGGCCTTTGACGCCTTCGTAATCGGCTTTCGGATTTTTTTTGCTTTGAAATCGCCAGACGGCGTAACAAAAATAAATCACCCAGCCGACAAAGAGAATCAGCATGAGCCAGTGAACGAGCACGATGAGTTCGTCCACTTGCGCGCCGTTTTCCGATGCGAGCGCGGGCATTCCGAGCCATTGAGCCATCCGTTCCATCATAAATCAGTGATATTTTTCGGAGCGTTATTTTTATTTGCCGCTTCGTCTTTATTAATCATGCGGACAATTCCGAATGCGAAGCAGCCGAGCACTGGCACGAGCACGCCGAGCAATGTTAAAATTCCCAGATTCATGCCGCTGGTCAGCGGTGATTTAGGCATATCGGCGTTCGCGCTGCCACATGCGGGACAGGCGAACAATTGCGGCACGGAAAAAATTCCCGCAGCAATCGCAAAAATAATTTTCTTCGACGTTTTCACAGGTAACTGATTTTTTTCAATTTCTTCAAAAAATAAATTCCGTAAATCACAACCAAAATGGCGGCGACAATTCCCGAAATGCCAAAGAGAATTTTGCCGTTTGCAAACGCCCAGCCCGAAAAACTGAGCGAGAGCAGCGTCAGCGACGTCACAAAAATCAGATGGAACGCTTTCAGTGACATATTAATGCATGGTTGTGCCGGTCGGAAAATCGTTCATCGCATACCATGTCAGCCAAAACAGGCCGAGAACGAAAATCACGGTAAATCCGAGCACGGTATAAATCATTTTCTTTTCTGAAATCAAGTGCATCAAAAATCCAGCGACGACAAATGCGTTACACGCGGCAACTAATAAAATTAAAGCCGATTTCATCGCCCACGAATAATGCGCCGGCAAATACGAAATCCAAATCATCAAAGCCACCGCGCACAAAATGGAAATGAAAATGTAAACGCAGCGGCGGATGTAATTGTTCAAATCCACCGGATGGTCGTCGTGCGCCGGGACTGCGGCTGATTTTGTTTCGTGCGCGTCGCTCATAAATTTTCTAGGTCAAATATAGGACGGGGAACAGGAAAATCCAGACCAGGTCAACGAAGTGCCAGAATAAACCGGACACTTCGATGCGATTGGTAAATTGCGTCGGGTTGGTTTTCCACATTTTTCGTCCCGGTCCCCACAAAAATCCGATGACAATACTGCCGCCGAGGATGTGCAGCGCATGCAATCCGGTCATCGTGAAATAAATCGCGAGGTAAGTGTTGTGCCACGGGCCGTAATTTTCCATCTGCTTGATGTCGGCGGCTTTGACGGTGACTTCATCCAGCTTAATGTCTTTTTGCGAGCGCAAATCGTAGAGTAACGTTTCGTCGTTCACGATTCGTCCGTGCAACGTGACCGTGCCGGTTTTTTTTGCAAGGTCAAAGTCTTCGGATTTTTCAACGAGATGACCGTCGGCGAATGTGCCGTCGTTCAATTTGATTTCGTAGTGAATCCATTTGTCATGGTATTCGTAGGATTTGATTCCAAGAAACGCCAGCGCGCAAAGCAGCGTGCAGGCGTGGAAGAATTTAAATTTTCCGAATTGCCCGACTTTGCACGCGGCCCACGCGAGCAACGTGGTGATGGCCGAAAGCGCGAGGATAATTGTGTTCGCCGTGCCAAGACGAACATCGAGCCAGCCGTGCGGCCACATGCCGGGTTCCGCGCCGACGCGCAGCAAAACATAGCTGGAAAAAAGCCCACCGAAGAGCATGACTTCGGACGCAAGAAACAGCCAGATGCCGAGTTTGGCATTATAAACGCCGGTGTCCGGCCGGGCTTGAATTGTGTAAGGAATTTCCATGAAAAAATTTAATGCGCGTGCGTTGGAATCCGCGGTGCCACGGGCGTGACGGTTTCCGGTTCGTTTTGCGGCGTGAAATCCGTGTCGTGGCCGGGCACGCTGTATTCGTATGGGCCGCGATAAATTTGAATCGGCTCGGAAAAATTTCCGTGCGGCGGCGGCGTGGGCGTTTGCCATTCAATCGTGGTCGCTTCCCACGGATTGTCGCCGCATTTTTCACCATGCTTCATGCTCCAAAATAAATTTATCATGAACGGAATTTGCGAAAGGCCGAGCGCAATCGCCGCCCACAAAATCCACACGTGCAATTCCATAATTGACGTCGGCAGCGTGTCAATCGCGCCGGGCACGCGCGCGGCGGAATAATTGGCGCCGCCATCGGCCATGCGGCGAAGCATTCCTTTCATGCCCTGCGCGAACATCGGCATGAAAACGAGATTCATGAAAATGAACGAGCACCAAAAATGCATGCGTCCCCAAAATTCATTCATCTTTCGCCTGGTCATTTTGGGAAACCAATAATAAATGCCTGCGAACAAACCAAAAATCGTTCCCGGCGCAACGACGTAATGAAAATGCGCGATAATATAATACGTGTCGTGCAGATAAACATCGCTCGCGTTGAAGCCGAGCGGCAGGCCGGTGAGTCCGCCGATGCCGAACATCGGTAAAAACGCCAGCGCAAAAAGCATGGGGGTGTTGAAACGAATCGAGCCACCCCACAGCGACAAGAACAGACACGTTAAAATGATGACGGATGGAATTGAAATAATCATCGTCGTCGCCTGGAAGAACGCGGAAATTTTTGTGCCCATGCCGGTGAGATACATGTGGTGCGCCCAGACGATGAATGACAAAAAGCCCACCGCGAGCACGGAATATACGAGCGATTTATAACCCCAAATCGGTTTGCGCGTATTGCAGGCGATGATTTCGCAAACGATGCCCATCGCCGGCAAAATCAAAACGTAAACTTCCGGATGGCCGAGGAACCAAAATAAATGCTGCCACAGTAACGGGCTGCCGCCGCCGCTGACATGCGCGAGATTTCCGCTGACGGCGAGGCCCGTCGGCAAAAAGAAACTTGTGTGCGCAACATTGTCCATCAATTGCATCACGCCCGCGGCTTCGAGCGGCGGAAATGCGAGCAGCAAAATGAACGCGGTGATGAATTGCGTCCAGACGAACCACGGCATCCGCAACCACGTCATGCCCGGCGCACGCAATTGAATAATCGTTGCGATAAAATTTACTGCGCCAAGCAGCGACGACGTGATGAGCAAAATCATTCCGATAATCCAAAACAATTGGCCGTGCGTCGGAATTGAAGTCGCGAGCGGCGAATACGAAGTCCAGCCCGCTTGCGCGGCGCCGCCGGGAATAAAAAAGCTGACGAACATGATGACGCCGCCGAGAAAATACGCCTGATAGCTCGCCATGTTGACGCGCGGAAACGCCATGTCCGGCGCGCCAATCATCAATGGCACGACGTAATTGCCGAACGCTGCGAACGCCAGCGGCACAATTCCCAAAAACACCATGATGGTTCCGTGCATCGCGCCAAACGCGTTGTAAAGGTCGGGCGAAATTGCGCCGCCGGGCGCCATGTTGCCGAGCATTTTTTCAAGCAGCGGGCCGTGGAATGGAACCGGCTGTTGCGGATGCGCGATTTGCCAGCGCATGAGCAGCATCAGGAAAAATCCAAACAGCATGAAACATAGCGCCGTAAAACCATATTGGATGCCGATGATTTTATGGTCGCTGGAAAAAATGTATCCGCGCCAAAAGCCCGGGTCGTGATGCTCGTGGCCGTG
>JAJPKI010000345.1 GCA_021323835.1 Verrucomicrobiota bacterium
GTCATGCCTGCGAGTGTTGCGGCAGTGGCGAAGTTTTTGACGGTATCGTCCGTCGAAGCTTCGGTCGTGACGTTCCATGAATCACCCCAACGGTCGTAATACGGATACGGCGCGCTGCTCGCGTCGTCGGACGGAAAGTCCATCGCTTCGAGCGCACTGGCATAAGTGCCGGTCCAAACGAAGCCGCCTTCGATATTGCCAATCGGAATACCGCTCTTCGAAAGCGAATGACGGTCATTGGCAGAATATTGGTCAACGACTTCGCGTTGACGTTTCGTGCCGAGACCGGTGACATAAGTGACGTTCACGGGATTGCAGCCGCCTTCGAAGTTGATGTTGCGCACCATCGCGTCGAGATATTTCGGGTCGGCATTGAATTGATAACCGACCGCGATGTCGAACGCCTGCTCCGGCGAATAATACCAGCCCGCGCCACGAACAGCTTTCGTCTGGTCAGGGAAGCTGGAGCCGTAAGCGTTCTCTTGCGAGAATTTCAATTGATCGTTCGCGCAATTCGTAATCGTGTTGATGCACTTGGCCATATATGCCGCATCAATTTGATTTTGTTGCAGGCGACCGCTCTTCACGGCGAACGCGTAATCGCGCACGGCATTTCCCCAGCTGCCGAACATTTTCCACCAACCCCAACGGAACGTTGCCGTGCTGGTCGGGTCGGGGAACCACGATTTGAGCGTGGTCTGATATTGTTGGTCGCCGGTCGCGAGATACATTTCGCACGCGGCCCAGGCTTCGTCGTCCTGGTCGGTGAAGTCGTCGCCGAAGTGCATCATTTTCTGATACGCACCGGTCTTGCCGTATTTGGCAATCGCGTTGGTCAGGAATTGCCAACCCAATTTCGCTTTCACCATGTAATTGTTCGCAGCTTGCGGATACGCAGCCTTGAACGCCGGCGATGATGAGATTTGTGCGAGCGCCGCGACTGCTGAAGCGGTGGCTGCCGTGTTCTTCGGCCATACAACTTGCGGTGAACCGTTTTCCGGCAGCGCGCCGCCTTCGTATTCGCTGTTCTGCGGATAGCAGACGTAATAGAAACCGCCGTCGCTGTCCTGCATTTTCGCGAGCGCGTCTGCTTCCCATTTTGCTTCCTGCAAAACGTCGCTGATGCCGTCGCCGCTCTCGGGGATTCCGAGATTGTCCATCGCGCCGACGCCCGGCAGCGAATCCGCCGAGAATGTGAGGACGTGAACCAATTGCGCCATGTCCCAGGTGTATTTGCTGTAATCGCCCGCGTCGAAATGTCCGCCGCTTACGTCCACCGGACCTTGATTGATGAACGGATACAATTGCTTCGACGGACTCGTGAGCAACGGCGCGGTCTGCGCCGGATTGTCCGAGTTCGCTTGAATCGCGTAATTAGAAATCGTCGTCCACGTAAATGTATATGTGGACGCCGAAGCCACAACGTTCGCCGGAGCGGTGTGGTCCGCTGCGTGCGTGAAGCGCGTGTAAGGCATCGCGACGTTGTAACCGCTGCGTTGCTCGAACATGCCGAGTTCGTAAGTGCGCGCGAAGTCCATCGCGATTCCTTCTTGAATCACGAACGGCAGCGACGCGCCCATGCCCGGCACTTCGAGACGATATTGTCCCGGCGTGCTGAAGCTGGAGAAATCCGCTTCGTAAACATTTTGATACGGCGTCGGCGAATATGTGTAGCCAACGTCTTTGCGCTGCGTGAGCGTGCCGGAGAAAACCTGCGCACCTGATTTCGCGTCAACGATTGAAAACGTCGTCGCCGTAATCGGCATTTCGCCGAGACTGCCGAGGTAATAGCCGACCATCGCCTTTTTCGGGAACGACGGTTCGTAACCTTCCTGGTTTACGTGAATCGCCGGGCTGTAACGCAACGGGTCAGCCGTCGTCGCAAATTGCGTGCTGCTGCTCCACAAACTGCCGTTCGGATTCGTGACCTGCACCGTCGCGTTGTCCGCAATCGGCGATGCCAACTGCAAATACAACACGCTGTCCATGCGCAAATCGTAAGCCGCAATCGGCGCGGAAATCGCGCGACGCTTGAAGCCAACACCGGTCACGGAAATGTTCTGGCCATTTGCCGTCACAGTGAAGCTGCCGGTCGCCGGTGCCGTGAAATTGAAATTGTTCACGAAATTCCAATTCGTCGGCGAACCGCCTTGCGGCAAGCCATTGATTAAATGCAACTCCAACAGTGTCGGAGACAAAACGTGCAACGTCGTGTCGCCAACTTTCGGTGTGTGCATCGTCAAATAATCCGCCGAACCGCTGCCGGGAATTGAATTCGTTCCCAATGAAACGGTCGGGCTTGAATTTGTCGTAGCCGGAGGCGTATTTGTCACAGCCGGAGGCGTATTTGTAATCACCGGCGGCGTGTTCGTAACCACGGGCGGAGTATTCGTTACGACCGGTGGCGTGTTTGTAATTACCGGCGGCGTGTTCGTCACGATTGTTCCGACGGGAAGAATTGTCACCGTCGCATTATTTTGCGAAGCGACAGCGTAAGCCGCGTTGGTCGTGAGTGTGAACGTCGCCGTTTCCGGATTAGCGTTTAATTGATTTGCCTCGCCGACAATCGTCATCGTTGCCGAAGCCGCGCCAGCCGGAATCGTCACCGACACCGGCATGTCGCCAGCCGTCGTGCGATAATCGTTCCATTTCACGGCGGTGCCGCCGAGATTGTAATTCACCGTCAACGCGGACGACGTGTCGCCCGTTCGTGCAAAAGTCAGCACGGCATTATTGGTTCCGCCAATGACTGCCTGCGACGGATTTGCGGAAACACTGACAACAGTTCCAGTTGTCGTCGTTCCGCCGCTCGTTGAATTCGTCGAGGTGCTCGAAGAATTTTGCGCCGCGCTTCCGGAATAATCGAAAGTCGCTTTGCCTCCATAAAGCGCAAAGTCCATTCCTTGCGCCGTTTTGCCTTCGAGACCAACCGCGCTTGCGGGCACGGCGAGTTGAACCCAGCCGCCAGTCGCGGGCAAATTACCGACGTGATAACGGCTGCTCGTTCCATCCGTGCCGTAGCCGATATTGTTCGCGCCCCAATACGCGCGATGTTCCCAACTGCCGGTGCTGTCGTTCCAGCCGAGCATGATTTCCGCCGGCGGATTTGCCGGGTCGAGATAAACGTAAGCAAACAATGTATCGCCGGTGTTCACGGCGAGCGTCGTGCTCGCGTAATTAAAATAATGCTCATGCAAACCGCTCGCGGTTCCCGATTGATGCGCGAACGAGCCGTTGTAAGGCGTCGGATTTGCGGAAACCCACGTCCACGAATCGCCGCCGTCGGCCAAACCTTGCGCGCCGTTCGGAATGGAATCATCCACCCAAACCGTCGAGCCGAGGCCGGAGCTGCTCGTGGTTGAAGTCGAACTGCCGCTCGAATTTGTATTTGTCGTCGAACCCGAAGTGGAATTCGTGCTGGTCGTGGAACCACTTGTCGAATTGGTAGAAGTCGTCGAACCGCTGCCGGTCGAATTTGTCGTCGTTGTTCCGCCGCTCGTGGAATTCGTGCTCACGAAATTTCCCGTCGTCGGCCAGAACGCGCCTTCGCTCGCGTTCGTGTAAGTGCCGCTCGCGCTCGATTCCAATTTCACCGCGCGCACCATGTAATAACTTCCCGCCGGAGCGTTGTTGTCCGTGTAACTCGTGCCACTGACGAGCGATGAAGAAATTCTCGTGAACGGTCCCGCCGCATTTGCGGAACGATAAACGTAATAGCCAAGTCCCGCGTCAGCCGAACCTGCCCAGCTTAAATTCACACTGCTGCCGCTCGCCGAACCATTCAACGCCGTCGGCGGAGCCATTTGATGCAAACGCAACGTCGGGTCACCCATCAACGCGATGTGAACGTCGTTCGCCGCGCTGTTGACCTGATTTTGGTAAAGGCCGTTGTTGTTCTGCGTAATTTTCGCCGTGTAACCAATCGTTTCGCCCAAAGCCATCGGATGCATGAACCAATGCGGACGTCCCGACCACGCACAAGCGAGACCGTAAGTCGGCGTCGCCAAAACGGCGCGCATGATGTCGTCAGTGTGCGCGAAATCGCCGAGCCAACTTCCGAAGAAATTCACGAACACCGCGCGAATGTCGTTGTTCACGATTTCCGGCGTCGTCGTGGCGTTGTAATTGCCCGCGTTGCCGAGACCGGCAATGGTCGTGTAACTTCCCGCGCCGCAACCGTAGGCGAACAAATAATCATTCGCCGCAAGATACGGAACCCACGTTCCCTGCGCGTCGTTATACATGACGTTTGCGCTGTCCACATTTGCCGCGCCGAAGAACGCCGCGCCGTTGCGATAACCGCTGGCCGCAAACGCTTCGCCTCCGCGCGAACCGAAATAATCGCCGACGAAAGCGCGACGGCGTGCCGTCATCGTCTTCACGCGGAAATTATGGTCCTTGTTCAAATATTGCCGGAGCAATTCCAATTCGCTCTTGAACGTCGCCGGTCCGCCCCAAACCACCTGACCGGGCATGTCCGCGAGGTCAACGCGACCGACTTGCAAATCCACGTTGCCCGGAATTTGCACTTCGTCATATTTACCGTCGCCGGGATAATTGCTCAAACGCGCGGCATCCGCAGGGTCGGTGTTCACCGTCTGTGCGAAGTTCACAGAATTGTCCGTGAAACCGCCGTCGTTCATCACGCCGTAAAATGAATCGGCTGACCATGCGCCGACGTGGTCGGGATGGCCGTCGGGATTCATCTGGCCGGATTGTGGAATCGGAACATGGCCGAACAGGAAAACGGATTTCACATTCGACGGGTCGGCGTTGTAATCCGACTTGATTAAATTCTTCACACTCACAACCGAGTCATTGCGATTCACATCGTGACGAATCACTGTCCAGCCGTCGCCGACTAAATCCTGCTGCAAGCGCGCGAGTTCATTTGTGAGCTGCGCGGCGTAAGTGTTGTCCACGACCAAAATGACTTTGCCGCGATTATCCACGAGCGGCGCGTTGATGGCGGATTGCACGTAGCCGTAACCGTTGTAACCAAGCGAGCTGTAATTCTTCACGATTTCATATTCGTAAGTCGTGCCGACGCTCACGCTCGTGTCGGTGTAACTCAATTGCGAGCCGGAGAGATTCGCAATCGGATTTCCCCACGACGTTGCCGACGGCGATTTGCGATAAATCGTGTAGCCGTTCGGCGTGCCATTGGAATCCTGCGGCCAGCTTAATGTGATTTGCGCGGGAGAGGATTGCACCGAAGCGCTGGCTTCGACGGTATAATTCCAAACTGCGTCAACCGCCCGACTGGTTTGCACCGCGGACGCCAAAAGTGAAATGCCCAAAAGGGCGCAGAGTATGTGTTTCATCGTGCGCCCACTCTAGGTCGTGGAGCTTTTTGATTAAATCGGAGTCGGGCTGATTATCGCGTCAGCGGATGGACTACAAGAAAAACAGCCGGAACAATTGAATTGCTCCGGCTGCGATTGAATTTCAATTCTCTTCAAGCCGACGGCTGAACTGGTGCTGCTTTTGCCGTCGCGCCGACAGGCTTGGCTTTCGCCGCGCTGCCGCCCCTGTCCACAACCACGCGGGCAGTGAGATAACCCGTGTAAAATTGCGCGTTGGACGTTTTGAACCGCGTCATCAATTTATCCAGACGATTGCGGAGAATGCTCGTCACCTCCGCGATTTTATCCGGCAACGTGTTCGTCTCGCCCGAACGGCTCGCGACCGCTTCACGCGGCGAAGTTTTGGCCGCATGAAATTGCGTCGTCAACGATTTCAACGCATCAATGTCCGCTTGCGTGATTCCGTAATCCGCCAAATCCGCAAGTTTCAACATCGCAAGATTGGCGATGAGCGTTCCGGTTTCTTCCAAATCATCATCGGCCAGTTTGTCCAGCGATGAAAGCGACAGTTCCACTTTTCCGGCAAGTTCTGCATCGCTGCTTACTTCCGCGAACGCTGCCAGTTGGTCGGCGATGAACAAAATTTGTTCCTCGTAACTGTGACGCACTTGCGCCTTCTGCGCCGCCGCGCCGGTGACCGGTGTTTGTTGTTTGCCCGCCGAATCAGAAATGTCGGCGATGCCCGAATCCAAATCATCCACTGTGTCGCTGATGGCTTTGACGCCGCTCCACAGGGATTTGTTGGTGTTCATATAAGCCGAAACGGTGCTGAACATGCCCGTCCGGTTGAGTTGGTCTCTGTTCATGATTTTTCCTTTCCGTTTGAGTTCCCCTTCCCGAGAAGGCTGGAGAAAAATTTTCAAAAAAAGAAAAAAACCGTCAAGAGCCAGTTATTCACAACCGCCGCCGGGAATGGATTGAATGGTAGGGATGCCGCGCCGCGGCGTCCGGACAGCGCAGCGCGCTGTCCCTACCGTTGTCCGCGCAAAGATGAGCAACCGTTTCCCAGGTATGAGCGTGTTCCGCACAAACCGGAGCGATGTCCGCGACAAGCCGGGACGCCATTTCTTTGACCGGAGCAGCTTCCACGTGAAACCGAGACCCTTCCGCGCCAACCCGAGCGGCTTCCGCACGACCTTGAGCGGTCATTTCTTGAAGCCGAGACGCTTCCGCGCGGCCATGAGCGGCTTCCGCAAGAGGCAAAAACCATCGAAAATGCCAATAAATTGAAGGTTTTTGCGGGAAAAGGCCATTTCAGCCCGTTGAACTTACCTCCTACCCTGCGGCAAATGGAGCAACCCCGTCAGCATCACCGTTGGCGGCTGAACAAAATTAAAAAACAAACGGAGGGAAAAATTGCGGCCTCTGGAAACGGAGGCCGCTTTTTCATTGCACAAAAAAATTCTCGAACTACGATTCCAAAACAATCTGCCATGAGCAAAATCCACGTTACCGCAAAAAGGGATCATCTTGAATCTCTCACAGTCTCGCGGCCACTGGCAGCGGTCGCTGAACTTGTGTGGAATGGTTTCGATGCAGAATCCAATCGTGTTCAAGTTATTCTTGATATGAATGCAATGGATGGTATCCAGACAATCCGCGTTCGCGATTACGGAACCGGCATTCCTCATTCACAAGTTGAAAAACTTTTCGGCAGCCTTGGTGATTCGTGGAAAAAATCCAAAAGACGCATTAATGGACGTTCTCTTCACGGTAGAGGGGGAAAAGGAAGATTCAAGGCTTTCGCACTTGGGACGTTGGTTGAATGGATTACGACCTATAAAGATGAAAATGGGAAATCGCAGACATATAAAATTACCGGCAAGACAATGTCGCTTGACGATTTTGATATTACTGATCCAGCCGTCAACGGTGCTCAAACAGGAACTGAAGTGATTATTTCAAATCTTAAGCATGATTTTCATTCGCTGCTTGGAAATTCAGCCGTTCAAGAACTCGCAAAAATGTTCGCGGCTTATATGACGGAATATCCAGGATTAAGATTTGAATATAACGGTGAAGTGGTTGACCCAACTACCACACAAAGTCACAGCGAAAACTATCCTTTAGGCGATATTGATTTGCCAACTGGCGGGAAAACGCGAGCTGCTGTTTCTATTATCGAATGGAAAGTGCCAACTGATCGCGTAATTCATTTATGCGATGTGAGCGGCGTAGCGCTGTATGAAGTGCAGGCGGGCCAGCAAATTCGAGCGCCCGGATTTAATTTCACCGCTTATGTAAAATCCGAATATTTTCGGGAACTTGAGAGAAAGAACGAATTGGTTTTGGAGGATTTTCATCCCGATGTAGACGCAATTGTCAGGGTTGCGAAAAATAAAATCAAAGAGCATTTTCGCCAGCGTCTTGCCGAAAATCAGAGTCAAATTGTTGAACGATGGAAAGAAGAAAGAATTTATCCGTATGAAGATAAAACGGCTTTAGACCCGGTGGAAAAGGCCGAACGCCAAGTTTTTGATATTTTGGCGGTGAACGTCGAAAGTTATTTGCCGTCATTTGATGAAGCCGATACAAAATCCAGAAAATTTACTTTTCGCCTTCTTGCGCAAGCCATCCGCGAAAATCCTGATTCAGTTCAAAAAATAATTGGCGAAGTGCTCGACTTAAAAAAAGAAGCCCAAGATGACCTTGCAGAACTGCTTCGAAAAACGCCGCTTTCGTCAATCATCAGTTCGGCGAAAATTGTTGCAGGTCGTCTTAATTTTCTTATCGGGCTGGATGCACTGTTGTTCAAAAAGGAAAATAAAAAACAACTGCTTGAGCGGGACCAATTGCACAAAATTTTGGAAAATGAAGCGTGGCTTTTTGATGAAGAATTCTGTCTTGCTGGCAGTGAGCAACGTCTTGAGGAAGTTTTACAAAAGCATCTCGCAAAACTTGGAAAACGAGAAGACGACCTTGATCCGGTAAAGTTATCCGATGGAAAAACTGGACGCGTTGATTTGATGTTTCACAAAGTTGTTCAACCGCGCACAGGTGAATTTGATTATTTAATCGTCGAATTAAAACGTCCATCGAAAAAAATTGATGATGAAGTAATCACTCAAATTAAAAAGTATGCGCAAGCCGTCGCAGGCGATGAACGTTTTCGTGACGTTCCGACTCGCTGGAAATTTATCGCCATTTCGAATGACTTCGACAATTTTGCAAAAAGAGAAGCCAACCAACGCGGTCAACCGCGAGGTAAAGTTTATGATGATGCGGATTTGAATATCACCGTATGGATCAAAACTTGGGCTGAAGTCATAAATGATGCGAAAGCGCGTTTGCGTTTCGTCAACGAACAGCTCGCATACGAAGCAGATAGTGATAGCGCTACATCTTACCTCAAAAAAACCCATGCGAAATTTATTCCCGATATTGGTCAACAACCCGACAAAGACCATGTAAATGGGAAATCAAAAAAGCCTCTGAAAAAGGCGCAAGCAGTTTAAGCAGAATATTCCTTCGCCGGTCGTTCCATAAATGCCAATTGCTCGGCTTCTTCATGTTCCCATTGCGCCGGTTTGGCTGGAAAATTGGTAATCAACGCTTCAATCATCGGATGCCGCAAATCTTCCGTGCTGCCGACGTGATAAAAATGTTCACGGGTCAGGAGATGGAAGCGCGGGTCGTTCCAATTCTGTTCAATCATCGCATTTGTCCTGAATTCGTTGCTGTGCCACGTGGATAGAATAAATGGACACGGCAGTTGTTTGAGCCGGTTTCCCAATTCTGTTTCATCGGCTTCCGACCATGAATTGAAATAGTCCACGTGACGAGCGGCATACGGCGGGTCGGCATAAACGAAATCGCCGGGTTGCGCGGAGGCGAGCGTCTGCCGGAAATCAGCGACGGCAAATGTCCAGTCGCAAACCGAGATGACTTCGGCAATGCGACCGATTTGGTTTGTGATTTTGGTGACGTAAGCCTGCGCAAAACGTTCCGGCTTGTGGCCGTAAGGAACATTGAATTTTCCATGACGGTTGAATCGCATCACGCCGTTAAAACAGGAGCGGTTGAGAAAAAGAAAATCAAGCGACGTGGGGCGGGCGTTGAATCGCTCGCGGACGGCGTAAAAATGCGGCTCGCCGATGGTGCGGAGTTTTTCTCCTTCTTCCACGAGAAATGCCTTGGCCGAAGCGGGCGTCAAATCGCCGCTCTGAATTTCCTGATAGAGACGGATGATATGGATGTTTGAATCGGAGAGCAGCGCGCGTTTGGGTTGCACGTTGAGCGCAACGACGCATGAGCCGCAGAACGGCTCGATCCAACGGTCAAATTCCTGCGAGTCGGCCAGACGTTTAATTTCGCCAGCCAATTTGGTTTTAATGCCCTGACATTTGAGCGGGGGAACAAGCGGCGGCAGGTTCATTCTTCCTCCTCGGCTTTGCCCGCTTCATCTTCCGCAAGCTGGACAATTTCCTTTTCATGCGCGCGCAGCGTGTCCACGCCACGCTTTTTGTATTCGAGGTAGGTCTTCAAATCCATGTATGGCCGTTCGAGCGAAAGCGCCTGCGCCATGTCGCGTGTCAGATAAAACATCCAGTAATCGTCATAAACTTCCTCGCCAAGCGATGCGAAGGGGCCGTCGCCGTTCATCAATTGCTCAATTTTTGTTATCGAACCGATGTTTTTGGTATTTCCGCTGCCGGGACGAGAAGAAGCAATGCGATATTTCGGCTGCGCGAAAAATTTGAAATCTTTTACGACGGATGGAATTTTCGGAAGGTCATCCAGCGTGAATTGTTTTCGCTCATCGGCAACGTCGTCGCATTTGGAATAAATGACGCCGAGCACGAAATGGCCGGTGTATTGGTTGTAGGGAAAAAGCGTATTTTTGTTGCTGTCACGTTTTCTGAAATAACCGGTGAACGCGCCAAGCGTCATGCCATTGA
>JAJPKI010000023.1 GCA_021323835.1 Verrucomicrobiota bacterium
CCGAGAAAAGCGTTATCGCCACCCGCCCATACGTCGCCGTTATCCGCGCAATACAAGGTGCGCGGCGAAAGATCTTTTTCCCAGAAGGCAACCTGCGGATCGAAATCAGGCCCGACCTGCCATTTCAAAATTGCCCCGCGCGTGCCGATCCATAAATTATTTTTTGAATCCAAACACACGATCCGCAGGCCGCTGATCAAACTGTTTTTAAAATCCCGCTTGTGGCCGCCCCGGGGCAATTCCACAATTTTATTGTTCGCCTCCGTCACGTCCGCCATCCAAAAATCGCCGGCCGGACTCGCGCAAATGGAATTGACGCCGTCTTCCATGATGCCCGCCTGGAAATTCCAGTCGGAAAAATTCTTCAGCCGGATGCGGTCGATGCCGCCGCCATGGGTCGCCGCCCACAGGTTGCCTTCGTTGTCCTCGAATAAATCGGTGATCCATGGAAGCGAGGTCGGCAATTTGTTGAACACGCCGTCGGCATAGCGATACAATCCCTGCCCGCGCGTTCCAACCCAGACAACGCCGCTTGAATCTTCCAGGACTGCCGTCGGAATTCCCTGGTTTGTCGCCCACAAGACATTGTTCGTGATCACGGCGATTTCGCCCCCCTCGATTTTTTGCAGGCTGTTGGGCGTTGCCAGCCAAATTGTCCCGTTTCTTCCGCGGCCGAGGCGCGATTTGCCCGACAAATAGCGCGATTTACCCAACGAATTGAAGGGTACGCGTTGCAATTGGCCGTCCTGAAATTTCGCAAGCACGGCATCACTGACGACCCAGATTTGGTTCGAAGCGTCCGTCGCCAGCGAAATCGTCTGCCCGAGCGTAAAATCATTGGTGAACAACGTCACCTGGCCGTCTTTGTAGCGGCGCAATTCCCTCTGAAAGTTTCCCAGCCAAAACGCGCCGTCGGCCGTTTGCGTTAAAAATGCCGGCGGAGGCGCCGGCAATAAATTGGTCGAAACGATTTGCCGGAATGATTTCGTTTTCGCGTCAAATTCCACCAAACCGCCGGTATTCGGCGCGGCGTATAAATTTCCGTTCGTGCCCACCGTAATCGCGTAAAGCAAATCCGATTCCTGGCTGTTGAGCAGTGGCGATGTGATGGTTTGAAATTCATTTCCATCGTAACGCACCAAGCCACTGGAAGTTGAAATCCAAAGAAAACCGGTTTTATCCTGGGTGATGTGATGCACCATTTCATGCGGCAAACCATCTGGAATGCCGAATGACTGGATGAAATAATCCGGCGCATCGATGACGGCCGCGCGGGAAGCAACCAGCGCAAAAAACCCACTGGCGACGCAAATTAAAAATAATTTGCGCAGCCAATGGTTCATAGTGTCCGGCAAAGTAAATTAACCATTACGAATTGTAAAGGAACGACCATGAAAGCGGTGTCCTGATTGGTAGGGATGGCGCGCCGCGCCGCGGCCGAGCGGCACAACGTACGGCCCTGTTCTCAGGCCATGTGGAGTCTTGCCGCTGGCAGCACCGGTCGTTTCGTTCTATACCAAATGTATATTCATACCGACAGGCCATTATTTTGCGCTTGCCGTTCTTTGATCCGCAGCTCAGCCTCGCTGCAACAGGTCGACCAGTCTAAACAGCGTCAGGCTGCTGCGGCATGCGCGCATTGAAATTCATCTTCGGATTGGTTTGTCTGGCAGCGGCTCTCCCCTTGGGCTTGTTTGCCTGGGAATGTTTTCTTGCAAGCAATTATGCGGGTGAACTATTACTGAAGTTCGTTCCTGCCGCTTTTACCCTGGGACTGATTCGTATTGGTTTTTTTCTGATTTCAAGGCGTGGTTCAGTAATTTCAACCAGAGCGAAAAAGATGATGGTTATCTTTTTCGGCCTGCTTGTCGTGAGTCCTGCACTTTTGGACATTTACATTCGGCACGAACGCAAAGTCCTGCAAATACGCGCACAGAATTTCCTTTCGCGCCCAATCCCAAAACTGCTTGTCCCAGATTCCAATGGCGTGGTTGGTGGATATTATGTGGAAACAAATGCGGGCACCGCAAATGGGGTATTCGGATAATGGATTTGATTCAGTTCGTTCTTGTCGGCGACCAACGACTTATCCGTTTCAATCAGTCTGCCACAGGCGACCGTTCGGACCGCTCGCTCAAAGGTTATTGCCTCGGCGACACCAAAGAGGAAGAAAATGGTATCACGCAATACATAAGAAATAGTGCCATTACTTATGTGGCGCTGGAATTTACGTGGCCAAACGGCAAAAAATGCGAAACCTGGGGAATTCGGGTTGAATTCACCAGCGCAGCGGAAACGCATGGCAAAGTGACACCGTTTTTTGTTCCAGAATCACTATTGCGTAGTGATTTTCTCGACGCTGAAAAACGTCCGCTCGATTACACCGCTTTCAAAGCATTTGCAGAGAGTCGGCAGGGACGAATTTATCCGGAAGGCATCGAGGCATACTTGCGCGACATGGCGCAGCCGGTTCATCTCAATTTCGACAGCAGGGCATTGCGTTCACTTTTGCCTACCGCAATGTCTTTTACATTTTTTGAGAAAAGTTTCAACGGATTTGCACGTCAATTTATTCTTCCAGCCGACAAACTTGATGTAGCCGATGTAACTGCAAGTTATCGGACGTTTCAGAATTATGAGCAAGACGTGAGCGCAGCGGCGTCGCTCTGTGATGCGCCAATTTCCCAAAGCAATTGATAATAAAGTTTTCTCTCCTTATTGCTTTCAGTCGAAATGATTTTTTTCTGTTCCTCTGTCGTAATGCCGCGCTTCAGTTTTGTTGTGACTTTCGGCCACATTTTTGACGCGAGAATTGGCATTGGCAACCAGCCAACGCCAACAGCAAGATTGTGAAGGCCGCGCACGA
>JAJPKI010000043.1 GCA_021323835.1 Verrucomicrobiota bacterium
CTGGGAATTTTGATGAAATACTGCGACGAAGAAGAAAGTTTTTTGACGTTTCCAAAAATAGTTCCTTCGCGCAAATCCAATTCCGTGTCGCTCACGGCGTCAATGCCGGTATTGGCAATCGTTAATTTATCCACTGCCAGCACGGTGCCTTCCTGCATGCGAATGACATTTTGTTGCGCTGTGGCTTTGTAACTGTCCAAACCGCGGACGGGAGCATCCGCTGCGGGCGCAACTTTGTCGGGAATAGAATCAATTTGATGCAAAATTTTGTCGCCGAGAACCAAATCCACCGTGGCGTTGGCGGCTGTTTGCAAAATGCTTCCTGCTTGCAGCGTTTGGCCGACAGTCAGCGGATGCCAATCGTCCGGCTTTGGATTCAAACTTTTTGCATAACGCGCTTCGCCGACGATGCGAACGACGGTGACGTAACCCGGCTTGGTTCCTGCGCTTTGGGCAACGGCATTGGTATGAAGTGAAAAAAGAAAGCCGCAAACGGCCGCACAAAGAAAGGCTTGGGCAAATTTCATAAACGGCTTTTCGGAATTTAGTTCAATTTCAGTATAGTTTGAAAACGCCAATTGTCAATCAGCGTTTCTGTGACATTTCATCAAAAACCCGGCGGCAAATGGCTTTCGCCCGACGCATTTTCAATCATTTTTTGCTTAATCCAATCTAAATAATTTTCTGCCGCGACATTTTCAATCCAATTGAGGCGCAACGAGCGTTGAAACCATTCGCGCGCTGCCGCGTAATCGCCGATTTGCACGTAATGCCAGCCGATATTGTCGGCGACAAAATAGCCGTTCGGGTCGAGCCGTTCGGCTTCGCTGTAAAATTTTTCCGACTCTGCATGGCGGTCGAGCCAATCGAGGCACATGCCCGTGCGCAAATCCGCGTTGGCGTAAAATTTATCCAAGGCCTTGACTCGCGCGAACCAATCCATCGCCGTTTTTGCCTGCTGCGCATAATCCGCTGTGCCCTCAAAACTTTGCATGCGATACGACTCGCCGATGTCGTAGGCGGTTTGAAAATTCTTCGGCTCGGCGGCAAATGCCTTTTCCAAAATCGCCGCGCGGTCGAGCAAGGAAAGTTCCGGAGATTCTGTCCCGCGCAGCCAATAAGCTTCATGCGCGCGATAGATTTCCTGCCAGCTTAAATAAAAAATTCCGGCGCCAAGAATGGCAGTAATTAAAATTCTTACCGGCTTTCGCAAACTCACCCAGTAATTTTTTGTCGCAAACCGTAAATTGCTCGTCAGCAACGCCAGCAAGATTGCGGCGAGAATGGCGTTGGCCGGAATGTGCAAATTGAAGTCCCCAGCGGAATGTGCGGCAAGCGCGAGCAAACCTCCCGTTGCGCCGACAAAAAACGCGAAGCGATTGCTCAAGCTCGAACTCACGCCGCCAAAATTTTTTTCCGCGCGTTGCACATGCGCGCGCGTTTGCCAAAGTCCGGTCGCAAAAAATCCGATTCCCGCCAGCACGATAATTCCGCCGGTTGTTCCCCAGTCGGCGAGCAGATTTAAATAATCATTGTGCGCGCGGTCGGGCCGCGCCTGCAACCGTTCCGAGCGATATTGCGCGAAGCGATAATCGTAATGCGCCGGACCGACGCCGAACCAGAAATGGTCGCGCCACATTTGTTCCGCCGCGCGCCACAAATCGATTCGGCGGTCCAAGTCGATTTGGCCTTCGCTGTTGACCGTGCCTTTGACGCGCTGAATGTAGGCGGCGGTTTTGGACAAATAATTTTTTCCAAACTCTGCGCCGCCGAGAATCAAAATCACGAGCAAAATCAGCGCGGGTATCCGGTTACCGCGCTGGCAAATCAAAATCAACAGCACGGCAAAAATTCCAATCGCTGCCGCCGCCCAGCCGCCGCGCGAAAAGGTCACGACTAATCCCGCGGCCATGACGAGCGCGGCGTAACCAAGAAAAATTCTCAGGACGGCTTTCATTCGTCCGGCCAAAACGTAAGCGGTGGCCAGCGGCAAAAGCATTTCCAGAAATCCCGCGAGATTGTTTGGCGAAATAAAAGTTCCCGGCGCGCGCCCGACATAAGGCGTTTCCAAATTCCAAACGCGATTTGAGTGCGTGAAAAATTGATACAACGCGTAACCCGAAATGGCCATCGCCAAAAAAATCATCGTGAAGCTGATGATTTGTGAAAATTCCTGCCGGTATAAATTGTTGACGGCGGCGAAAAATAAAATGGCGATGACGAGAATTTGAATCAATTCCTGCCGCGCGACGTATTCGATGTCCGCCGTCAAATAGCGCGCGACGGCGTAAATGACGAACGCGAGCGCGGCCCAGCAAATCGGCGGCCAGAGCAATTGCGGTTTTGCGCCGAGCCAAATCCGCAGCGCCCAAAAAATCGCGACGCAAATGGTCAGCGCCTGCACGACGAGAAATTCCCATGCATCCACCGCGCCCATGGCGAGCGGCGCAAAAATTAAAATGGCGAGGACAAGCGCGAGAATTCCCCGTTCGAAAAATTTGTCCAACGCTTCGCGGTTCACTTTAGTAGGCGCGGATGGTTCCCTCGTGATTTATCGGTAGAAAATCTCCGTTGCCGACGTAAATCAATTCCACCGAGCTGTGTTGTGAGCCGACTAAATAACCGCCCGTGCCGCCGGTCGTGCTGGCTTGCGATGAAATGTAAATGAAATCATTCCACGCAGTGCCCGCGAGCAAACTGCCGTCAAACGACGACGCCAAATCCGTCCACGCGAGCACGGGCGAACCGGTCAATTGCGAAAATGTCGCGCCGGAATCAGAAGACGCATAAATGCTTCCGGTCGTAAACGAGTCAATGGCGCCGACACCCATCGCTAATTTTCCACCGTCGGCGGATGAAGCGACGGCGGAAAGTTGTCCGGCGACCGGAGAATTTAATTGAATCCACGTTCCGCCGGAATTGGCGGAAAGATAAATTTGCCCCCCGTTGCCGACAGCAACAAATCGCGAGCCGTCAGACGAGCAGGCAACGGCATCCAATTCCACCGGACTAAAATTGGTCGCAAATCCCCACGTCGAACCTGAGCTGGAATTCGTAATAATTTCGCCAAGCTCGTCCACGACGACATATTTCGTCCCATCGGTTGACGAAGCGACTGAACTCCATGAACGGCCGGTCGAGCCGGTGACAGTTGTCCAGCTTCCGCCGCTGTTGCTCGAAAGATAAATCGGTCCGTTTCGCGAAACTGCGGCGACTTTTGTTCCGTCCGCCGAGCAGGCAATGGAAGTCCAGTTTGTCAGCGGCGAGTTTAACACAACCGACCACGTCGAACCGGAGTCGCTCGATTCGTAAATAAATCCGTGACCGCCAGTATTGTTGGGAACATAACCGACCGTCGCGAACAATTTTGTGCCGTCGGACGACGATGCGACCGCCGACCAATTTGTGCGCGGCGCATTCGCGCTTTTCGTCCATGTATTTCCCGAATCGGCGGACGTGTAAATGTTACCGCCGTTGGCCGCGGCAACGAGTTTTGTTCCGTCGGACGAACAGGCGATGCCTGCCCAATTAGTTTTGATATTTACAGCTTTCCAACTTTGCCCGACGCCGCTCGCCAGGCCGCCGGATAAAATCGTTTGCCCCGCGTTCTGCGCGATTTTCCAACCCGCCGCGCCGACGCCGACAATTTTATACGTGTCGCCCACGCTTGGCGACGCGGGCAATACGAGCACGACGTTCGTGACATCGTTTGTGCAAATGTAACCGACGTTCGGATAGATTTGGCCGTTGGTCGGCACGACCCAAAAAAATGCGCCCGGAACATTGGTGAGTCCGTGGCCGGCACCGATAAAATTCGACGCCGTGATGCTCGCGGCAAAAATCAAATTCGGATTATTTGTATTGTTTAACAGCGCCACATTCGTCGAAAGCCGCGCATCGGGAATCGTGCCAACGATATTTGTGCCTTGAAGATTTGTCAGCCCGCCGCCGTTGCCGGTGAACGCGCCGGAAAAAACATTCCCGCTGTTATTTGCATTCACAACACCATTGAACGTGTTTGCCGCGCTGAAAATTTGATTTGAATTTAGAAACGCGATGTTTGTCGGCAAATTCAAAAGCGGAATCACGCCGGTGATGTTTGTGCCCGGCAACGGAACTGTCAGCCGCGACGCATTTGCCGCGTTGAGCGATTGAATCGCATACGGCACGGACGTAATCGGCTGCAGCGGCGCAAGCACGGTGAACGCCGTCACCACGCCGTTACTGCGGACGGCTACTTCCAGCCAGCGGTCAGAACCGTCGAAAACCGCGCTGCCGAAATTCAACGTCGCAGTGAACTGGCCGTTCGTGACGAAGACGGCGGAGTTGGTGATTGGTCCCGCGACGGCGTTTGTGTTCACGTCGAAGAGACGGAAACGGAAATCGTAATTGCCGTTGGCCGCGCTGCCGCTGTCCGAAAGTTTGCCTTGATAAGTGAACGCCGTCGTTTGCGCGCCGGCGGTCAGCGCAAAAAACAAAACGGCCAAGGCAACGGGTTGAAACTTCATGCTTCACAACTTTTTACCAGAAAAATTTGCCGTTACAAGCCGCAAGCGGTGCAAAGAAATCATCGCGCAAACCGGCTGGCGTAAATAATTCCCAAAATCATCAACCCAACTGCGCCCATCAGCGTCAGCCCGGAAAATGCCATGCCGAGAATTCCAAACAGCCGGTTTCTTGCTTTTTGGCAAACCGCCGCGATGCCCAGGCTCAAAGCCACTACGTCGCCGGCCATTAAAAAAATGAGGGCGAATCCGACAAGCATTTGTCCCGGATAAGTGCGCTCGCCGGGAATCCGGTGCTGGTTTAAAATGCCCGCTGCGACTACCGCCATGAGCATCAACAAACCCACCGCCAAAGAAATGCAAAAGGACGCAATGCCGAGAAGGGAGTGCGGCTCTTTGGCTGACAACGCTTCCGGCGACGGTGAATCCAGCGGCGTCTGGTCGGTGGCGCAGACCGTCGCGTCATCGGGATATTCCGCACCGCAATAGGAACATTTTTTCATAGTTGCCTTTCGCCGATGATCATTGCTGTTGTCGTGGAAAATTAAACGAGGCGCCAAATCAACGACAGCAAAATGTTTTATGGTGCCGCACCGCTCTGCCGACGGACAAAATTTTCGGAAATGAATCCTGCATAATCTTGTCTAAAAATTCCGCGCGCAATTGCTGTGGACAATTGCCAACGGCGGGAATAGCGTCGGAAAGAAATTGCGAATCGAATAGCGCAATTATGAGACTTCTCTTTTCAATTACAATTTTGGTTGTGCTTTTTATTTGCGGCTGCGAAAGCCAAAAACAAATTTCTATTACAAAATTACCGCCAACGGAATCTGAAAATCATGCGGCATATCTCAAATTGTTCGATTCAACAGAAGGGAAAAAATACATCGACAAAATATTTTCGACCATTGATGCAAAAATCGATGTGCTGGAGAACTCGCCAACGCCGCTCGATACCTCGTTTAAAGTAAGATTCAATGTGTATCAAGACGGAACCATTTCTGACATTCAGATTTTAGAAAATACGAATTCGACAGTTGCCTCGCGATTAGTAGAAGCAATAAAAGATTGCTCACCGCTTCCCAAATGGTCAGACAAAATGCGTTCAATAGCAGGGCAAGACGTTTTTGAATGGAATTGTGATTTTGGATTTAACCTGACAGTAGGCCCCGGCTAAAAATCGCGCGACAATTCCTCTGTGGCAAATTCCAGAAATTCATTTAACTTGTCCGAACATTTATGACCGACCCGCGTTACAAAAAATTGGCCAGCTTGCTCATCAATTATTCCACCCAAATCAAAAAGGGCGACCGCGCGTTGCTCGACATGATTGATGTGCCGGATGAATTTTCCGTGGAACTCGTCCGCGCCGTGCGCCGGGCCGGGGGCACGCCGTTGGTGGAAGTGCGCCACACGCGCGTCTCCCGCGAATTGCTGCGCGAGATGGATGCGTCGCAGGCCGCGCTCGTCCGCGATATCGAAATGTTTCGCATGAAACGCATGCACGCGTATATCGCCATTCGCGGCAGCGCCAACGCCAGCGAAAATGCCGACGTGCCGAGCGACCGGATGCAGTTGTATTCCAAAACCATTCGGCCCGTGCAGGATTATCGCGTCAACAAAACGCGCTGGTGCGTGTTGCGCTGGCCGACGCCGAGCATGGCGCAGGCCGCGGGCATGAGCACGGAGGCGTTTGAAGATTTGTATTTCGACGTTTGCACGATGGATTACGCCCGCATGGCGCGCGCGATGATTCCGTTGGAAAAAAGAATGAAGCGCGCCGACAAAGTGCATTTGAAAGCGCCGGGCACGGATTTGACGTTCAGCATCAAAGGCATCGGCGCGAAGATGTGCAAGGGCGACCGGAACATTCCCGACGGCGAAGTGTTCTCCTGTCCGGTGAAAACTTCGGTGAACGGCACGATTCAATTCAACACGCCGACGCTTTACGCGGGAACGAAATTTGAAAATGTGCGGCTGGAATTCAACGACGGCAAAATCATCAAGGCGACGTCGAACAACACGAAGCGCTTGAACGAGATTTTGGACACGGACGCCGGCGCGCGTTACGTCGGCGAATTTTCGCTCGGCTTCAATCCCTACATTTTAAGTCCGATGTGCGATATTTTGTTCGACGAAAAAATCGCCGGGTCGCTGCATTTCACGCCGGGACAGGCTTACGAAGAATGCGACAACGGCAATCGCAGCGCGGTGCATTGGGACATGGTGCTCATCCAGCGCAAAGATTGGGGCGGCGGCGAAGTGTGGTTCGACGGCGAATTGATTCGCAAAGACGGAATCTTTTTGCCGAAGGATTTGAAGGTGTTGAACCCGGAGAATTTGAAATAAAATTTCTGGTTCCTCGCTGTTTTCGCTGGAATGCAAGGCGCTTCTGTTTGTCCCTTTAGGGACACGGGATTGTAGCCAGCTACGAAGTGGCTGGTTTTGGCGTCACGATTGACGCGCGTCCTGAAAGGACGC
>JAJPKI010000278.1 GCA_021323835.1 Verrucomicrobiota bacterium
GTTTTAGGCGCGGCTGCCGTGATTATTTTAGGAAGCGGCATGGCGGAATGGTTGAATGTGGAAACGGGAATTCCCTTTGGCCCGATTAATTTTGGCGCGGTCGGTCCCAAATTTCATTCGTTGCCGTGGGCGTTGCCGATAATTTGGACGGTCGCTATTTTAAATTCTCGCGGCGTTGCGCGATTGATTTTGCGTCCATGGCGGAAAACAAAAAATTATGGCGTCCGGTTAATCAGTTTGACCATTGCGCTGGCGGTTTTTTTTGATTTCACCTTTGAACCTTACGCGACGCGCGTAAAGCACTATTGGTTTTGGGAACCGACGAGATTTCCTCTGACATGGCAAGGCGCGCCGCTCATAAATTTTTTAAGTTGGGCCGTCGTCGCGCTGCTCATTCTGGCATTTGTGACGCCGATGCTCATCAACAAGCAATTAAGCAAACGCCGACCGCCGGATTTGCATCCGCTCATAATTTGGCTGGCGACAATTTTACTTTTTGCTGTTGGCTCGGCGATTCAGGGAATGTGGATTGTCGTCGCCGTTGACGCAGCAATTGGAATTGTCGCTGCTACTTTCGCGATTCGCGGCGCGAAATGGTAGTCGTCTCGCCGACATCGCGTTTCGTGATTCGCAATCGTTCCACGCGCGTGCCGTCCATTTCTTCAACGCGTAATTCGCATCGACCAACGGTCAGCGTGTCGCCAACTTTCGGAAAGCCGCCGAGTTTTTGTGTCAACCAGCCGCTTGCGGTCGCGATGCTTTCGTCATGCTCAATCTCGCCGGTAATTTTTTCTAAATCATGCAACGCCAGCGCACCCGTCGCCTCCCAAACATTTTCGCCGAGGCTGACCAATTCGGATTTTTCAGAATCGAATTCGTCCTGAATCTGTCCGACGAGCGCTTCGAGGACATTTTCGAGCGTGACAATTCCCATTGTGCCGCCGAATTCGTCCACGACCATCGCGAAATGCGATTTGCGTTCGAGAAAAAGCTGCAGCAATTTTTCCAGTCGCGCTGTTTCGGGAACGTAAATCAATTTGCACGCGACAAAAACCAAATCCATCGCCGTCTTCGCCTTTTCGCGATGCGCATATAAATCTTTGATATGCACGACGCCGCGAGATTTATCCAAATCGCCGCTTTCGCAAATCGGGAATCTTGAATAACGCGCTTTTTCCGCAAGCGCAATACATTCGGCCATCGTCGCGTCGGTGTCGAAGAAAGTAATTTCGTGCCGCGGACGCATCACTTCGCGCACCGTGCGATTTTTCAAATCAAGCGCGTTGAGAATAATATTTCTTCCGCTCGCTGCACGCTGTGCCGAGCCGAGCACGAGACGCAATTCTTCTTCCGATTGACCGGCTTGCGCCGCCACATCCGGGTCAATGCCAATGCGTTTCAGCAAAAAGCGCGCGGACAAATTCAACAGCCGGTTGAACGGATAAAATGCGAGATAAAACCAGTGCAACGGATACGACGACCACAGCGCAATCGGCAACGGCCGTTGAATGGTCATCCATTTCGGCGCGAGCTCGCCGACGACGACACTCAAAAATGTCAGCACACTAAAGCCGACGATGACCGAAATTGTTTTTGCCCATGTAGGTTCGATGCCAAGCGATTGAAAAATCGGCGCGAGCATCGAATTGAAAACCGGCTCGCCCAAATAGCCGAGGCCGAGGCTGACCATCGTGATGCCGAGTTGCGTCGCGCTTAAATACGAGTTGATATGGCGCACGATGTGCCGCGCCATGCGCGCACGCCGGACGTTTTTGGCGACGAGCATGTCGAGCTGCGTTTCGCGGATGCGGACAAGCGCAAATTCCGCCGCTACGAAAAATCCGTTCAACAGCACGAGCGCGAGCACGGCCAGGATTTTCAATGCGTCTAAAATGGCTTCGTCGGAATTCATAATCAGCCGCAAAAAACTTCTTTTTTAATAGCCGCGAAAGAACGCAAAGAGCGCGAAAGAAAATTTTCTTTTTGCGTCTTTTGTGCTCTTTTGTGGCTATTCGGTTTCATCACAAATTCATTTCGCCAAAAATAATTTTCAAAATGTCTTCCAAACTTACGATGCCGATTTCGCCGCCGTCGCGCGAGAGCACGACCGCGAGCCGTTCTCCAGCGCGCTGCATCCGGCGCAGTGCGTCCTCAAGACGCGTGTCTTCCGGCAAAAAAAGCGCAGGCGTCATGTAATTGGCGGCGGGCGATTGCGAATCCAAATCGTTGCGAAAAAGCAACGGCCCGAGCATGAGCAAGCCGGCGACGCGTTTTTTGCCGTCACGCGTTTCCCAAACAGGCAGGCGCGAGAATTTTCTCTCTCTCGCAAGTTTCAACGCTTCGTCCAACGGCGTTTGCGCTTCGACGGTGACAATTTTTTCAAACGGCGTCGTCGTTTGCCGCACGGTGAAATGCTGCAAATCGAGGACGCGATTGATCATCGCATGCTCGCCGCTGGTCAGCGACGGCGCGGATTCGCGCATGACGGCGCGCATTTCTTCACGGTTGCCGAAAAGTTTTCCGGTGAACGCGCGGCCGCCGGTCAATTGCAGCAGCAGTTTTGAAATCCATTCGACGAGCGAGACCAACGGGCTTAACACAAAATAAATCAGGCGGAAAAATCGCGCAGTGCCGAGGCAAAGTTGATTTGGAAACGCGCGAAACAACATTTTCGGCAGCAAGTCAAACAACGTGTAAAATAGAAACACGACGCCGGCAAAAATAGCCGCGATTAAAATGTGATTGCCGGGAAACCGGCCGTTGATTTCAATCAGCATGAAGCCAAGAATAAAAAAATTCGCAAGCGTATTGCCGACGAGAATTGTCCAAAGAAATTTTTCCGGATTTTCGAGAAATTGATTCAGCAATTTTGCCGAGCGTTCGCCGCCGCGCGCGAGCCGCCGCACATGCAATCGGCTCAATGCGAACACGCCGGCTTCCAGACCGGAAAGCAAAAACGACAGCGCAAGACACAGCGCCAGCACAAACCAATATGCGATGTTCGTTTCCATTATTTCGTTTTTTCCACGAGCAATTCGCGCACGCGCCGTTCATCCGCGACGGTTGCGGTCAATTTCAAATTGCGAAAATTCGCGGACTCACCTTGTTCCGGCACGACGCCGCGCAAATGCGTGAGCAAGCCGCCCATCGTTTCCACTTCGGAAATTTCGCCAAGCGCGGGAAATTCGCGGCGAAAATCTTCCAGCCGCATCGAACCGCTCACGCGCCAGCGATTGTCACCGAGTTTTTCCATGACAAATCCCTGCGATTTCGGCGCGGTGGGAATTTTCCCGACCAGCTCGCTCAAAATATCTTCCATCGTCACGAGACCGGCGACGCCGCCGAATTCGTTCACGACAATCGCCATGCCGCGATGCTGCTTCTGCAAACTTTGGAACAAATGCAGCAGATTCATCGTTTCCGGCACGAACGACGGAAATTCAATCACCTCGGACAAATCAATTTTCGGGTCGAGCATCAAACTGCGTGTGTTCAAAATGCCGACAATCGTGTCCGGCGTTTCGTCGTAAATCGGCAACCGGCGATGCTTGAACTTTTTTGCGGCGGCGAGCATTTCTTCAACCGTCGCGTCGTCGGAAATGGCGGCCATGTTTGAGCGCGGACGCATCACGTCGCGCACGGCTTTTTGGTCGAGACTGATGATTTGCAGGATGATTTCCTTTTCCGATTCAGCGAGCGTGCCCTGCTGAAAAGCCATTTCGATGAGCTCCTGATATTCCGCGTCCGTGAGCGCGGGCGTTGAAGCGGATTGCAACGCGGCGTTGCGCAGAACTTTTGAATTGCACCAGCGCGCGAGATTATGCAGCGGCAGCGTCGCTTTCTGAAAAATCAACAAGACCCACGCGACGCGCACTGCCCAGCGTTCGGGACGGCGCACGGCGAGCGTTTTGGGAAATACTTCGCAACCGATGAGCGTGAGCGCGAGGAGCGCGAGAATCGTCAGCGCGGGCGCCCAATGCACGTTGACAATCATGCGCAACGCGACGGCGAGCAGCGCGGCGTTGGCGAAAGTGTTGCCGAGCGCGAGCGTGGCCAGCAAATCCTCCGGCTGCGCGAGCAATTGGGCGACGACTTTGCCGCGACGCGGTTTTTTTTCGACGAGTTGGGCGAGCTGCCATTTGCCGAGGGAAAAGAGCGCAGTTTCCGCCAGCGCGAAAAAGAAGCTCGCGCCCGCGAAAATCAGAATCGCCAACACGGCTTGTTCCATGCGCGCGGATTGTGACGGAAATGCGGCGGGGAAAAAAGGAGAAAGCGGCAGTTCGAATTATTCTGCATTCGCCTGCACAGAAACACTACGCAAAATTGGAGGATTTGCTCCTAGTTTTTGAATCATTCGCTTTCCAAATGCGATGCCGGGCAGCTCAAAAATTTTATACCAGATTAAGCTTAAGAGAATTAACGGCATCCAAAAAATAACTAACAACAGCAAGATTAACGCAGGCGCATAATTTTGAATCAGCCTCGAAAACGAACGCAACAATGGTTCTTGTAATAGATAAATGCTGTAACTGGCGATTCCAATTAATTTCAAACGATTTAGAAAAGATGGGTGTAGGTTAAATTTAAAAACTGACCTGTTGGCATTCAAATACCGGCTGAAAAGAGTTGCTGTCATTATTGCAACAAACAAAAACATAAATGGATACATGGGCTTAATAAAGCAACTGAAGACGGTTAGCCACAGCCATGGCAGAAGCATCATATTTCGAAATGGCAGAGGTTGTGTAAGACAGCAAGCGTGAAATAATCATCCTTCCAAAACCGCCACGACCGCCGCGTATTATTCTATGTGGCTGATGCTGACGAGCAATTCGCCTGTTTTCGATTTGCGATTTAGCAAATGATTAGCTAGGTTTGCATCGTGACTGCGGTTGAAAATAAATTTCTGAAAGAAGCCATCAAGCAGGGACTTCGGATGCAGCATCGTTTTCTTGCCGAGCCAGTCTTGGCGCGCACGGGCAAGGGTTATTTGAAAAGCGAAGGCGTGGCGACGTTGCAACGAATCAAAACCAGCCTGAAAAAAACCAAGAACAGCCGCAATGGCCGGGCTGAATAAAAAATGGCTGCAAGTTGTTCCGTGGGAAACGGTCGTTTCCATCTACGCGATTTTAATTTTCCAAAATCGCCACGACCGCCGCGTATTGTTCCGTGTGGCTGATGCTCACGAGCAGTTGCTTCGCCTTGCGCGATTGAAATAATTTTTCGCCTTTGCCGTGCAGAATCACAAATGGTTCGCCGGAATCTTTATGCGCGATTTCCATGTCCTGCCAGCCCAGTTGCGCGCCGATGCCTGTGCCGAACGCTTTTGAAATCGCTTCCTTGGCCGCAAAGCGCGCGGCGACGAATGGCGCGGGATGTTTGTGCGAGAGGCAATATTCCATTTCCGCCGGCAGTAAAATCCGTTGCCCGAACCGCTCGCCAAATCTTTCCAGCGAAGCTCTGATGCGCTCCACTTCGATGATGTCGATGCCGATGCCGAGAATCATGGCCGGTAATTTTTCATCAGCGCCAGCATTTCTTTGACGGCGCGTTCCATTCCGACAAAAACCGCGCGGCTGACGATGCTGTGGCCGATGTTCAATTCCACCAGATGTGGCACTTGATGCAAAGCCGGAAGATTTTCGTAATTCAATCCGTGCCCGGCGTTCACTTTCAATCCGAGTGAATACGCCTGCTTTGCGCCTGAAATGAGGCGCTTTAATTCTTTGGTGGGGCGAGCGTCCTCGCGAGCCGTCCGGTCATCGCGGCGCGATGACCCTACCTGAAATTCTTCCGCAAATTGTCCCGTGTGCAATTCAATGAATTGACTGCCGACGCACGCGCTGGCTTCGATTTGTTTTTCGTCCGGCGCGATGAACAAACTGACTTCAATTCCCGCGTCGTTCATTTTCTTGCGCGTTTCGGTCAAAGATTTTTCGTTCGCCACGACATCCAGTCCGCCTTCCGTCGTCACTTCGAGCCGTCGTTCCGGCACGATGCAGACGATTTCCGGTTTCAATTTCAGCGCGATGGAAATGATTTCCGGCGCGTTGGCCATTTCCAGATTCAATCGCGTTTTGACAATTTCGCGCAACTTCCAAATATCGCGGTCTTGAATGTGCCGACGGTCTTCGCGCAAATGCGCGGTGATGCCGTGCGCGCCGGCGGCTTCGCAAATACGCGCGGCCTCGACGGCGTCCGGCTCGCCAAATCCGCGGCCGCGATAACGCGCCTCGCGCAACGTGGCGACGTGGTCAATGTTGACGCCGAGTTTTAACATGAAGAAAAATTGCCACAAAAGAGCGCAAAGAACACAAAGAATTTTATTTTTTGCGCCTTTGAATTTTCTCGCACCAAAATTATTTCGGCGCGGGAGTGGACATCAATGGCGTTTGCGGACGCACGTGCGGCCGCATCACGTGCTGCGGCGCGCGTAAATCGAATGCTGGAAATTTTGGCGATTCGAGCCAGTTTGCCAGCGCGTCCAGTTCAATTGCCGTTAAGCCGGCCGGTGAGCGGCGCGAGAAAGAAATTTCCGTCGGCGAAGTTTCCTTTGCTTCGGTCACGCAATTGCCGAGCGCGGGGGCGATGCGATTGA